>NZ_JBFSPI010000003.1:0-123101 GCF_041464685.1 Vibrio sp. 10N.237.312.B06 | reverse complement strand
ATAACTCTTTACCATGCTGTTCAAAAAACACTCACGAAAGATCAACACGCCCTAGCAATCTCTCTTGCGTTCCCAGCTGTTGCAGCTAACCATGACCACGCGCACTTTAGCGAAATCGGCGATCAGGGTGGCAAAGACGCGACCGAGATGACGAAGAAAGCAAACCAAGAATTCGCGAAAACGCTTAACTTCGAAGACACTCGCGCGTTCGACAATAACAACAAAGGGTTGATTGCGAGCTTCGATCAAGAAACTGGCGATATTATTCGTAACAGCTTCAACTTCATCGACCCTAGCGTGAACAATGCCGACCAAGCGCCCGATTCAGTGAACCCTTCGCTTTGGCGTCAAGCCGTGCTGAACCAAGCTGCTGAAGGTTTGTACGAAGTTGTCCCGGGCAAAGTGTATCAAGTACGTGGTGCCGATTTAGCGTCTATTTCTTTCATCCGCAGTGACAATGGTTGGATTGCTTACGACGTTCTTCTCACAAAGGAATCAGCAGCTAAGTCATTAAAGTTCTTTAAGAACAACGTGCCTGATGGCGACGACTTACCTATCGTAGCGATGATTTACTCACACTCACACGCCGATCACTTTGGCGGTGCACGAGCAATCAAAGAAGCCTACCCAGACGTAAAAGTGTACGGTTCAAAAAACATCACGAAAGAAATCGTCGACGAAAACGTACTGGCAGGTAATGCGATGTCTCGTCGTACCGCTTATCAATATGGCGCAACACTGAATCGTCATGAGCACGGTATTGTGGATGCGGCACTCGCGAAAGGCTTGTCGACAGGCACCATCACTTACGTATTGCCGGATTACGAACTTAACCATAACGAAGAAATTGAAACGCTGGTTATCGACGGCCTAGAAATGCAATTCATGGATGCATCAGGCACTGAAGCGGCATCAGAAATGGTGACCTACATTCCGAGCATGAAGGCACTTTGGACTGGTGAGCTAACGTACCAAGGCATGCACAACCTCTACACATTACGCGGTGCAAAAGTACGTGATGGCTTGAAGTGGTCTAAGAAAATCAACGAGATGTTGGTCACTTGGGGTGAAGATACCGAGGTGCTATTTGCCTCTCACTCATCGCCAATTTGGGGCGAACAAGAAATCTCTGACTACCTAAAAATGCAGCGTGACGCTTACGGTTTCACTCATAACCAAACACTTCGCCTAGCGAACAATGGTGTTGTTCTGCAAGACATTGGCGATGAGATCTACAAAGTCATGCCAGACAGCATTCAACAGTCTTGGCACACTAATGGTTACCACGGTACTTACTCGCATAACGCTCGTGCGGTGTACAACATGTACCTTGGTTACTTCGACATGAACCCAGCCAATCTGAACCCGCTACAAATTCACCCAGAGTCGGTTAAGTTTGTTGAATACATGGGTGGCAGTGACGCGGTGATTGAGAAAGCGCAGCAAGATTTCCAAGAAGGTGAATATCGCTTCGTTGCAACGGCACTGAACAAGGTTGTCCAAGCGGAACCTGAGAACAAAAAAGCGCGTGGTTTACTGGCCGATACTTATGAACAGCTAGGCTACCAATCAGAAGGCGCAGGGTGGAGGAACATCTATCTAACAGGTGCTCAAGAACTGCGTATCGGCACACAACCGGGTGCACCAAAAACGGCTTCTCCGGATGTATTGGCGAACATGACCATCGAAAACTTGCTGGATTACTTAGCGGTAAAAGTGGATTCATTGAAGGCGCAAGACACACCGTTTACCATGAATATCCAATTACCTGATGTGAAAGAGTTCTACTACGTAGAGATGTCGAATGGCAACCTGAACAACATTCAAGTAGCAGAACTGCAAGATGCGGATACAACACTGATCACCAATAAGTCTGACGTGTCTGATATCGTGCTTAAGAAAACAAGCCTTGGAAAACTGTTAGAAGACGGCCAAGCGGGCGTGAAAGGAGACAAAACATCGTTGAACAAATTGCTGTCTTCATTGACTGAAGCGGATACCTCTTTTGAGATTGTTCCTCGCCCAAACAAAGGCGAAGAAGTCGACGCTGAGTTGTACCAAGATTCACACGAGCACGCTCACTAAGCAGCTCTTAGGTAAAATAATTACAACGTCAAACTGGCCTAAATAGGCTGAAACAAGGCTAATACGACCAAGCCTCAACCATTAAACTGGTTGAGGCTTTTTTGATTTGAACTTTATTCGATATCAAGAAAATAAAATGAAAAACCACACCCTTGTTTCACGGTTTCTCAATAGCAATACACATCCGTACTTTCTATATCTCAGCATGTGAAGTAGTAGAAACTTTGTGCAATCAAACTTTGTTATAAAAGTTGTCCGGACTCTTTATTCAAGGAAGGAAGATGCGAAAAAAGATCATGATTACAGGTGCGACAGATGGTATCGGTTTAGAGACCGCGAAAATGTTAGCCCAACAAGGGCATCACATCCTTATACATGGACGTAACCCAACAAAACTCAGCAAAGTAGAAACCGGCCTTTCTCGATTATCCAAGGATGCGATTATCGAAAGTTATGTTGCTGATCTCTCTTCTCTTTCTGAAGTTAAAGCCCTCGCCAACCAAATAAAGTCGAAGCATGAACAGCTCGATGTACTCATTAACAATGCTGGTGTCTACAAGGTTTCGGAAGTCACCACCTCAGACAACCTTGATGTACGTTTTGTTGTGAACACCATTGCCCCTTATTTACTGACTCAAAAGCTGCTACCACTTTTTGATGCCAACGGTCGCATCGTCAATCTATCTTCAGCCGCTCAGTCATCGGTCGATCTCGAGGCACTTGTCAGCCCAAATCCTGACGCTTTAGATGGCCCCATCTACGCACAAAGTAAGTTGGCGTTAACGATGTGGTCAATCCATCTTGCGCACCAATTAAGAGATCAAGGGCCTCTAATCATTCCCGTTAATCCGGCCTCATTTCTTGGCAGTAAATTGGTTAAAGATGCGTATGGTTTGGAAGGTAATGACTTAGGGATTGGCGCTGATATCTTATGCCGAGCGGCACTATCGGAAGAGTTTTCTAACGCTTCTGGGAAGTATTTTGATAATGACTCAGGGCTATTTAAAGACCCTCATGCTGATGCATTAAATACGGAGAAAAATCAGAAGCTGGTGACGACTCTTGACCAGTTACTTGCAAAAAAGCTCTAGCTAATGCCACGCTCACTACTCAGATACAATGAGTGCTCCGTATTTAGGAGCACTCCATAACATCAATCTGTATTCAGCGCAGCCAACAAAAACTCCGTACTTACGCGAGCATGTTGCTCAATATCTTGTAGGTTTGGTTTTGGCATCCCCATCAACACGCCGCTTCTCAAGCTTAATAGCATTCCCGTCCAAAGAGTAACCTTAGTGGCGACATCTTCGGCATCAAACCTATCCTTGAAAAACTGAGCGAGTGCAATATCGGTTTCGTTTTCACCTACCCACATAAAGCTTTCCAAGATAGCGGGAGACTTACCGTTTTCTGCAATCAATAGCTTCAACGTAGCGATATGTTCGTCCGACAAATGAAACGCCAAAAAGGCCGTAGCGAACCCATACAATGCCTGATAATTATCAGAGATTTTTAACTGCTCGACAGAAAGCTCATCAAACTGAGCCCCCATTTGTCTTAACGTCGCTCCAAACAACACATCTTTAGAAGAGAAGTAACGATAAAGCGTTTGCTTCGTCATTTTCGCTTCACTAGCGACTCGGTCCATGCTGGTTTGCACATAGCCTTCCGCGAGGAATATCTCCTTCGCCGCTTTTAAAATCGCGAGTCGTTTCTTCTCTTTGTTCTGCTCAATCTTGCTCATTACTTCATCCCCCCCCAAAACAGAGATCATACTTTAAAGTATGATTTGTATTGACTCAACTAATTTTTAAAATCATACTTGCTAGTATGATTTATTGTTGACAGATAATTGGATAGAGAAATGACGACAATGAACCTCCCTAAAACTGAAGCAAGAAATACTCGAACCCTCGGCTTTACCCTCGCGATCGCAGGTGCTGTATTAATGAGTATTGACCCCATCTTTATTCGTTATGCGGGTGTCAGCGGGTTTGATACGGCCTTCTTGTTCGGCTTATTCAGCGCAATTTCGATGCCTATTTTGCTTAAATTCAACGACAAACGCGGAATACGAAAGGCAGTAGCACAAAGCGGTTGGCCATTGTTGGCGGCGGGTATTCTTATGCTCGGCAGCGCATCAGGTTTGGTTTTCAGCATCAAAATGACTTCAATCGCTAATACCTTTGTGATCCTCAGTGCAGCCCCTGCGGTTGCCGCCATTTTCAGCTGGTTAATATTGAAAGAAGCCACCAGCCGTTCGACCTTAATTGCCATTGTCGCTGTGATGATTGGTATTACGATAGTCGTTTCAGGGTCATTTTCTTCTGGCAACTGGATGGGTGATGCGTTGGCCGTGTTCGCAGTTATCTGCCTATCGATGATGTTTACCTTGCTGCGTAAATATCAAGACGTCAGCCGATTGGCGAGTGTTGGCTTAGGTGGCTTGTTACTCGCAGTTGTGATGTTTTTCTTCGCAACACCATCAAGCTATAGCGCTGAAACGTGGTTAATCATGGGCATGATGGGCTTGTTTACAGCCCCTGTTGGACGAGTGTTATCTATGGTCGCAACACGCCACATTACCGCGCCAGAGGTATCAATGACTCTGATGTTAGAAACCGTGTTAGCGCCAGTTTGGGCGTTTATCTTCTTCACCGAGATCCCGCCAACGACCAGTATTATTGGTGGTGTGGTGATCTTGATTACGATCTTCATCTACACCTTAGTGACTATGAAAAATGATGACTAATTAAAGAATTAAATAGGAGCTAAACATGTCTGAAGAACTGAAATTTATTGGCCGAATTACTACGCCGTACCACTCGATTTCAGAGTGTCCGAATAACATCCAACCGGACAACGGCCCAATCTGTGAAATCATCTTAGACGACGTTTACCAGCAAGGCTTGCTCGGCTTAAACCGTGGCGACTACATATTGATCTTGTATTGGTTAGAAGGCGCCAAACGAGATGAATTGATCCAAAGCTGGAATGAAGAAACGCCGACCAATGGCACCTTTGCACTGCGTTCACCACACAGGCCAAACCCAATTGGTACTGCCGTGCTACCGATTGAAAAAATAGAGAATGGCACAGTGACCGTGAGAGGCTTGGACTGCTTGAACAACACACCACTGTTGGATATCAAGCCTGCGATCTATAAAGAGAAAGGATAAGCGAGAAATTGCTCGTCCTAAACCAAGAGCGAGCTGTGCGTTAGCGAAAGGAAGACATTACGCATACTTGATGAAAGCTTGGCTTAACCGCTGAAAGAGTGAGTCTACGTTGGGAAGGCTCGTCAAATGCGCGGACAAGGGAGTATGAACCTGCGCATCCACTACGGTTGGATTCCCGCAAACTTGATTATAAAAATTCACTGGCGCAACGATGTTCTCTAAGTCGGCATCTAACAAGATACAAGCTTGCGAAAGTACAATTTGGCCGCCCCCTTTTTTAAGCAATACGCGCTGCGCAGTACCCACTATTTTTTGTTTATTGATATTGAGGTTGTAGTCACCGTCACAATAAGAACCGGGGGTTGCGTGTACATCCACATCGATGCCCAGTTCCTTAAAAAACAGGGTTAATACATCGCATAAATGTCGATACGCTTTTTGGATATTGTAGGCTTCATCGCGAGGCCAATGGTAAATGTGCGATAGGTTAATGATCCCCGGTAGTTGAGGAACGGGAGCGCCACCTGTTTTTCGTGAGGTGAGCTGCCAGCCTTGTGCCGTAAGTTGCTTTCTAGACTCTAGTGTCACAGGCCACTTTTTACCCGCAGGCAAAACGAGTGTCGGCGTTTTTGCTTGCCAAAGCATTAAGGCTTGCACAATCTCACCCGCCTGTATTTGCTGCAATAACTCAGCTTCTTTTTCAAACGCACGATCAACATCAATGTGCGGGTAACGTACGAGTTTATTCGTTAACTTCAATGCACTTTTCCTCTACAGATTGTGGTGACCTACCATTTAACGTTCTGCAATGGTTGATGACATATGGGACTATGTGAGATGAAAACAGCACCAAAATTTAATGATTGACACTATACTTATTATTCAATTAATCCCACTCCACCTCAGAACCAAACAAACAACAAAGAAACAATGCACCTTCGTCGTTTAAGTAGTAGTTAGGAGTAGATGAACCAGCTAATGTCGGTACAGATACGATTACAAGCCCATGGGACGCTAAAGCATGGCCTACCGCCTTAGCTACCAGCCTTTCATTCTGCTCTTTAAGTAATTTCAGCTGATAAGAGTTCAAGCTATTAACTGCCGATGAAAATTGCATAAAGTGTTCATAACTCACAGATCCTCGTACGTAAGCAGAGAAAACCACTCCTATTAATGATGGCTTTTCAATATCACCTGATGCGTTCAGTAACAGCAATAAGTTATCGTTAACTTTAGTTTGGTGAACAGAGTCTTCAGATAATTTTTGAAAAAACTCTTCCCTTTCAACTTTAGATACTTCATCGAGGTGAAATATGAATTTTTGTAGCTTTTTAATGAAATAATAATCGCTAATGCTATATCCTAAGTTTTTGAGCTTTACTACCAACCCCAGTAGAGGAATGTTTCCGAGCAACTCATCACTAATCTGTGTATCCAAAAAAGCTTCAGTTAAATCTAAAGCAGCATCAACACCATCTTTTTTATTGATTGTTTTAATTAGCTCATTACCCACATTTTCCTCCAATAGCATAGCGAATGACATGGATTCCCCCTACCGAGGATCTGCCACACTTATGTGGTACTCAAATGCATCGGAGGCACCATGTCTGATTATTCTTATTTCTACGGTATCGACCTAGCTAAAAACCACTTTAGTCTTCATGCCATAGACCAAAATGGTAAAGTCTAACGTCATAAGTCAGTAACCCGCTCTAAACTACTGACTACAATAGCAAATATGCTACTCATGCGTATAGGTATTGATGCGTGTGGTGGTACACATTATTGGGAAAGGGTAATCTAAATTATGCCGTGGCTATCTCCCTGACAGTCCGACACCTTTTCTCGATAACACACAGTCTTGATAGCTTCTGTCTGACAAGGTTGTCTGATATGGTGGCGGCAGAACTTCAGCAATTGTTTAGATAGTATTGAATATGAAAACACTAACCATACTTGATGGCGGCATGGGCCGAGAACTCAAAGAAATTGGCGCGCCATTTTCTCAACCGCTTTGGAGTGCTCAAGCGCTGATTGAAGCACCCGAATTTGTCAGCCAAGCGCATCAAAACTTTGTCGATGCAGGTGCTGAAATCCTGATCACCAATAGCTACGCGTGTGTGCCTTTTCATTTGGGTGAAGAGCTGTTCAAACAACGAGGCTTTGAACTCGCTGCACTATCTGGCGAACTGGCTAAAGCAGTTGCTGACAATGCTTCTCACACAGTGGAAGTGGCGGGCGCGATTCCACCGCCATTTGGCAGCTACCGACCAGACTTATTTAAGGTCGAAGAGGCAGCGCCAATCATTCAAACGCTTTACGATGCCCAAGACCCAAACATCGACCTTTGGATAGCAGAAACCATTTGTAGCCTGCAAGAATTCGATTCCATCTATTCGGTACTTAAGCAGTCAGATAAGCCGTGTTACTACGCATTCAGTTTGGAAGACACCAAGGGCGACGCTGCCAATATTCGTTCTGGTGAAAGCGTAACAAACGCGATCAAACTTGCCTGCCAATCAAACGCGACTGGCATAATGTTTAACTGCTCCGTGCCTGAAGTGATGGATCAAGCCATTATCGATGCTAAGAAAGTGATTGGTGAGCTAGGTAGTGATTTAGAAATTGGTGTCTACGCCAATAACTTTGCACCGATCAGTAGCGAACATGAAGCTAATGATATGCTTCAAGAGATACGTGAACTGAATGGCCAAGGTTATTTAGTTTACGCAAAACGCTGGCACGCATTGGGTGCGAATATTGTCGGTGGTTGCTGCGGTATTGGGCCAAAACACATTCAAGCTTTAGCCGATTGGAAACGCTCCACACAGAGCTGATCCAGAGCTTCAACTAGAATAAAATAAATAGAGAACAGGTTGAGAAATCTGTTCTCTATTTGTATGTGGCGTCTCTGAGTACACTGAGACAAAACAACGATTTGGAGCAACTGATGAGCGACACGCAACGCAAAATTAAATGGGGCATCGCAGGGCTAGGCAATATCGCCAATCGATTCGCAACCGCTGTCACAGAACACTGTCTGCATGGTGAACTGTATGCCGTTGCCGCCAGAGATCACTCCCGCGCAGCCACGTTCGCCAACAAGTTTGGTTGCGACAAGGCTTATGGCTCTTATGAAGAGATGGCGAATGACCCAAGTGTTGAAGCGGTTTACATCGCTACGGTTCACCCATACCACCAGCCACTCGCCGAACTGTTTCTAAAGAACAATAAGCACGTATTGGTCGAGAAGCCCGCTTTCACCAATCTTGATGATTGGCTGGAGATGAAAGCTCTCGCAAATCAAAATGGTGTGATGTTGCTAGAAGCAATGAAAACCGTGGTGTTTCCCGCGTATCGTGAGATCCAATCGTTCTTGGTCGACAACAACATTCAAATAGATTCAATCGAAGCTAGCTTTGGTAACCATCACGACTATGAGCCCGATTTGTTTATCTTCAATCCGGATTTGTCAGGCGGAGCAACGCTCGATGTTGGGGTCTATGGGCTTTGGTTCTTCTACGATTTATGTCGAACACTGGGTGTGACCCCTTCAAAACCCCAGGTAAAGATGTCGTGTCTGTATGAGGGGGCAAATGTTGATACCGATGCGTGCTTTACCTTCTCTGGTGATATGAACGGTAAGATATCGGCATCAACAGTGCAAAACCTTCCCCGATCAGCACACTTGAGTGGGCCTGATACTAAGATCACCATTCACGAAAAATGGTGGAATCCAGCCTTTATTGAGATTGAACATCAAGGGCAAAAGTCGACCATCAACTGCCGAGTGACGGGGAATGGGTTCGAATTTGAAATCGACCATTTTTCAGGATTGGTGCTTCAAGATAAAACTGAGTCGGATATCCTAAGCTCAGAGATAACCTCTCGAGTTCTCGATACGATGGAAAAAGCACTGATTGACTCTGGCTATCCACATTTAACTCAACCTCGTCGTTAGGAAAAGAAAATTGGGCAACCTTAAGCGCAAGCTTGAACTGTATGAAAAGATATTTCAGGCTTTTGGGCCTGGAGTATCGTATTGTCAGGTCAACCAACTGGCTACACTGCTGCATGTGAGTGAACGTCATGTTCAGACCTTAATAAAAGCGATGACAGCACAAGGTTGGATTGAGTGGCAAGCCAGCTCAGGCCGAAGTAAGAAAGCACAGCTGACGTGTCTGGTTGAGCCCATAGAGGCGTGTTACCAATATGCACAAACCCAAGCTGACGCAGGCAACATAGAACAGGTGTTTGGCACCTTAAGCTTCAACGGCCGCAATGCTGGCGCTGAGTTACAAGCCTTTCTAAGCAGCACCAATCCGTCGGCGCAGAATATCGCGTATATCCCGTTTCACCGAGAGCTCGAGGCTCTTCACCCTCAACGAGTACTTAGACGCACCGAACGCTTCCTAGTGATGCAAGTTTGCCAACGCCTTACCACCGTTCAGCACGGCAAACTCAGCGGCGATTTAGCTTATCATTGGCAGCCTAATCTAGATGCGACACAGTGGCACTTTCAGATTCGTAATGGTGTTCAGTTTCATAACGGAAGAACACTCGAACCTCAAGACATAGCGCGCAACCTTAATTCACTCTGCCAAAGCAAAATATGGCGTCGCTGTTATCAGCATATTGATGAGGTCTCTGCCTCGGCAGGTAATGTGGTTGTCGTGAAATTGAATCAACCTGATTGGCATTTACCGCGCTTACTTTCCAGAGTTGAAGCCTCCGTATTTGATCCCTCATCACCGACTGATAGGCTGATTGGATCTGGCGCGTTCTCATTAGACATCTTCTCAAGCAAGATGTTGAGATTAAGCCGTAATAGCGCGTATTCACACAGCACGCCGATTCTCAATCGAGTCGAGTTGTGGGTCTATCCAGAATGGGCACAGAGCAAAGCCTGCGCTCAAAATCAGGTGTGCGTGAAACTGCCCGAAAAAACCACCAGCGTGAGTGGCGATGACCATACACCTCAACAGGATTTTGGCTCAACCTTCTTTAAGATTCAAAACCCAGCGTTGTTCAAAACAGATCGTGAGTTCACCGTTGAAGACACCTCTGAATGCCAAACCCTTTTCGAGCAGTTGTCAGTGTCTGGCGCCCACAAAACCAGCGTGGAATATGGTCACTACCTAACTACCAAAGACGTCGCGCTGTGCAGCATTATTGATGAGAATGACACCTTCACTTCGTGGTTAAGCTTCTTCAGTCGCTTCCCGTTTAAGGACTTAGCGCTGCCTGCTGAGATGCTAGAGAAAATCGAACAAGGCTTAGCCTCAATAAGAAACCAGCCCAACGTTAAGTTAGCGATGAATAAACTGTTGGAACTCAAGCATTGGTTGAATGACTCTGGGGTTGTGGTTGAGCTCAAGCAAGAGGCGTTCAACTTAGAGGTTTCAGAAAAGATACACGGCGCGCAAGTGAATGGTTTCGGTTGGTGCGAACTCGATCAGTTGTGGATTAACCATTTGTAACTAATCAATCAACACTAACGAATCTAGAATGCCTTTGCCGCTGTGGATTCCACCTTCGTTTTCGCTGGCGGGTTTGCTGCGGATTAAGTAACCCGCGTAACCTTCCAGTTCGGTCACTGGCTTACCTTGGTAGTAAGCGGTAAATAGGCCGACTTCGCTGACTAAATCTGTCACTAGCGTTTGTTGAGTGTCACGCACCGCAATGGTTGGTACGTCACGTTCGTGTGGATACAAGCGCTGCATCAATGCCCATGCGTCGTACTCTTCTGGCTTAAGTTGGCTCAGTTGTTCGCTAATGTCGTCACCAAAGACACAGTGACCACCGCCCTCACCTTGGTTTTTCAGCACCCACTCTTGCTTATCAGTTTGTGTGTTAAACCAATCAATCGACTCACTGGTGATTGGCTTCATGTCTGCTAAAACACTCTTCACCAATTCGGCTTCTTCTAGCGTTAAACCCCAACGTGCGTATTCTGATGCTGGCATCATGGTCAGCAGCATTTGCATGGTTTTACTGGTCGCTAATTGTTGGCTGATGGTCGCGTTCATTGCGACATGGTGTTGCTCCATAAACACGCGCGTTTGGCTTAGTGTATGACAACAAACCGATTCGTTGAGTTCTGGTGCCCAGTAGTCTGAATACTGATAGCCAGCTCTTAGGTAGACCACATCGACAGCGCCGACATCTTGCAATAACAAACGTTGGTTATCACCCGATGAAAGCTGACAGCTCAGTTGTTCAAAAGTGCGACGAACCGTACGTACACCCTGCTTTTGCAGTTCAATTTCGAGTAGGTGTTGGTCGTAAACATTGTCTTCATTCTTTTGTACTACCATCAAGAATGTTGGCTTATCTGAATCATTAAAGTCAGCTCGCACTTTTCTTGCTGAAGTCGCAATACCATAAGCCAACTGCGTTAAGCCTTGGTTTTCAGCAGGAGTTGCAGACTTATCTTCAAGCCAGCTCTGATAAGTCTCAGGCCATTGATTTTGCATGTAATCATGGAACTCTGTGGCCTTTTGCCCAAACGGAGCCATACCTGCAGCAATGCCATTAAACTCGATCACTTTCGCGCCATGTTGGCGATCGTCCATGAAGTCAGTACGCATTAATAACAACGGTTGGCGAGCAGGATTCAAGCGTTCATCCGCACTGCCATGCGCTTGTTGATGCAACTCCATCAAACGGCCAAAAAACGGATCAGCTTTGGCCATATCACTCAGTGATGACTGCAAGAAATCATGATCTTCGGAAACATTGCTGATTAACTTGGTGATAAGCGGTGTTACCTTCAACAAGTGTTCATACACCTCACGCTCCATAGTCATAGGAGCAATGCTGAAAGGGCAATGCCTAGCGGTATTATCTGACTGGCGAAACGCAACACCGTGCATGATCGCCCACTCACACGCGTCTTCAATAATTTGTTGTGGCAACCGTGGAATTGTCATCTCTCATCTTCCAAATAAAAATAGCACCCAGAATAAGACGAAGCTTAATTCCAAAAGACGAAATAAAACTGGATTATTTATCAAACAACTACGTTTGTCTTATTTTTCAATATCTTGAATAAATTATATATCTCAACTATCGAGTCTGCTCGATGATCAGGTCGCGCAACCATTTGTGGCTAGGTTCTGAATCGAAGTATTTATGCCACAACAGGAACAAGCCTCCCGGCACCAAATCAACCGGGACAGGCTTCATCACCAACTCTCCGCTATCAATGTAATCGCGTACCGAGTTGTATGGGTAACACATAAGTAAATCACTCTGCTTACACAGCTTAATGGCACTGGTGATGTCTGAAACATTAGCGGCTTTGTTGATTTCAAGCTGCTTTGAGTTAAGCACTTCCATCAATAACCAGTCACCCGCTCCACCCGTCACCAACTGTATGTGTCGATACTTCAAGAAAGTGTCGAGGTTCCACTCTTCCAGCAAGGCCGGGTGGTCATTTCGCATCAAACACACCGAGTAATCCAAGCACAGTTCCACGTAATCCAACTCGTCAGGGATACACTGGACATGGGTAGAAGCGCGCTCATCTAGCTCAAAGATACCGATACCAAAATCCACCTCACGTTTCAGTAAGCGCTTGAAGCTGTCGCTGCTCCACGTTGAACTGTTGATGGTGATATGAGGCGCATCTGCAAGTGCTGTCGGCATAAAATGCGGGTAAATCGCCGTGTACGCCGTTTCGACAAGGTCTATAGTAAAGGTACGCTCACTGTCTTTGGGGTCGAAGACTTCGGGAACAGTCAGCTTTTCGATCTGCAGTAGAATTTGGTGGATCTTA
This sequence comes from Vibrio sp. 10N.237.312.B06, assembly GCF_041464685.1. NCBI lineage: Bacteria > Pseudomonadati > Pseudomonadota > Gammaproteobacteria > Vibrionales > Vibrionaceae > Vibrio > Vibrio sp. 10N.237.312.B06. The sequence goes on along the minus strand of NZ_JBFSPI010000003.1, from coordinate 110,057 downwards.
GGTGCTAACGCTAGTGCTTTGGGTGTTGGGAATAGACCCTTTGATTCACGCTCAAACAGCGGATCATCAAACAAAGCTCTGAGCTTAGTGAGCTGTTTACTTACCGCAGACTGGCTCAAAAAGAGTCGATCAGCCGCTTTGCTCACACTTCGTTCTTCAATCAGAACGTGCAAGCAAAGCAGCAAATTCATATCGCATTTAAGTAAGCTTTTAACATCTACCATGATATTCCCTAAATTCAGGTTAATGATGATTAATTGTCACTTTAAATCATATCATTGTCTTGGTAAATTTAGCGCATGTGAGTTAAAACACTCAAAGAATAATAGAATTAAGGAATACTCATGGATTTTCTAGCACTACCAAAGATTGATTTACACTGCCACCTAGACGGAAGTGTTCGCCCAGATACGATTATTGACCTAGCAAAACAGTACAATATCGAACTACCTGAAGATCGCGACGCGGTTGTTCAATCTCTAACGGTGCCAGAAGATTGCAAAAACCTAGATGAGTATCTGGCTTGTTTCAGCCTGCCACTGCAAGTAATGCAGACTGAAGAAGCGATTGAACGTATCTCTTTCGAGCTTTACGAAGACGCTGCACTAGAAAACGTTAAGTACCTAGAAGTTCGCTTCGCACCAATCCTGCACGTAAATAAAGGTCTGTCTCTTGATACGATCATTGCAAGTGCAGTAAAAGGCATGAAGCGCGCTGAAGAGAAATACGACATCAAAGGCAACTACATCATGTCTGTACTTCGTATGTTCCCTAAAGATTCTATCAAAGACGTAATCGACGCAGGCCAACCCTACCTAGGTAAAGGTGTTGTGGCGTTTGATATCGCAGGCGGTGAAAAGCCAGGCTTCTGTGCTGAATTCCCTGAATACACGCAATACGCTCTTGAAAAAGGCTACCGCATTACCGTGCATGCTGGCGAGCAATGGCATGGTCAAAACGTTTACGATGCAGTGACAATGCTTGACGCTGAACGCATCGGCCACGGTGTTCACATCCAAGGTAACGAAGACGCATACAACATCGTTAAAGAGAAGCAAGTTGCGCTTGAAACTTGCCCAACAAGTAACGTTCAAACTAAATGTATTCACCAATTCAGCGATCACCCAATTGCTGAATTCAAAAAAGATGGCATCGTTGTAACGATCAACACAGACAACCGCACTGTGTCGAACACAACCATGACCAACGAAGTGAAGCGTGTGTGTGAAACATTCGACCTAACACAAGAAGATTACGCTGAAATCTACAAGTACTCAGTCGACAGCGCTTTCGCTTCAGACGAAGTGAAACAGCACCTAATGGGTTTCGTTGAGCAAATCTAATTTAAGCAATCTTGATTGCTAACTACAAAAACAGGAAGAGAAAGGCTGAGGCTTTTCTCTTTTTTTATGCCTGAAAATCGCTAATCTTGCAGTATTCGTCATTTATACCGAGACTCTCGGAAAGCGGGCAAGCATGAGTAATAAAAACGATAAAACTGAACTAGAAAAAATGCTATCTGGACAAGTGTATGATGGTGCAGATCAAGAAATTGATACCATGCGTGCCAATGCTAGAAAGTCGCTAATGGCTTTCAACAACTACCAAGATCCAGACCAGCAACACACATTGCAAGAGCAGCTATTTGGTAAGGTTGGTAGCAGCAGCTTAATCCAGCCCCCTTTTCATTGTGAGTTTGGCAAAACCATCGAGATTGGCGACGATACCTTCATTAATATGAACGTAGTAATGCTAGATGGTGCGAACATCAAGATCGGTAACAATGTTTTAATTGGACCAAGTGCGCAATTCTATACGCCATCACACTCCCTTGATTATCGTAGCCGCCGTAAATGGGAAACCTTCTGTTTACCAATAACAATCGAAGATGATGTGTGGGTTGGCGGAAACTCAGTCATCAACCAAGGCGTGACAATTGGGGCTCGTTCAGTGATTGCTGCGAACTCTGTGGTCAACAGCGATGTACCGCCAGACTGCTTATACGGTGGTACACCAGCGAAGTTGATTCGACACCTGAATACTGAACAATAAAGCTAAATAGAAGAATAAAACGTATCAGTAGAATAAAGCTACTTAGAACAACGAATACAAAAAGAGGCGATGTTCACATGAAACATCACCTCTTTTTAACCGATTCATTTTCTCTTTTATCAATATTTTCTACTTAGCTTTTCTACCTAGACTATCCGCATAGAGAAACCTGACTAAATATAGATAATTTGAGCACTTCGCTACATGATCACGTCAATTCGACGCCAAAAGCACGTAGTGCGTTCTCGCATTGCACAGCATCACTAAACTGGATACCGGCCATACCTACAGCCTTTGCCCCTTCAACGTTAGAGGGCATATCATCAATGAACACCGTATCTGAAGCATCAAGACCATGCTGGGACAGTAGAGCATGATAAATTTCAGCTTGAGGTTTGAGCATGCCCAACTCTGCCGATACCGTTGCACCATCAAACAGTGGCCAAAACTCGTAGGTGGCTTTTAGGTACTCAACAATCTCAACCACGTTATCGGTTAACGCATACACGGCATAGCCTGCTCGTTTTACTTGCTTGATGAGGTCAATAGAACCGTACAGTAAGATCTGCGTTTGCTTTACGTAGTAGAACAGGCGATCGCACTCTAATGAAGATAAATCTAACTCTTGTTGGTAGCGAAGTTTGGCTTCATTTTCGGTTAAGAACCCTTTGTTCAAATCCAACCAAATCGTACTTTGGAAAATTGAACGCGCTTGGGTTTCCAGATCATCAAGTTCCCCGAAAGTCAGGCGAGTAATTTCTAGCGGTGACCAACGTACAATCACATTGCCGACGTCAAATACCACATTTTTTATTTGATGAGTACTCATACCTTGCTCCTGAATTATTCGCGTGAAATAACAACAACACCGACATTAAATGCCGCACCTTAAAGTTCATAACCTTGTTTTACAAAATAAGGACTGAAATCACAATATGTCATCGAGCAGGTACGAAAAAGGCCATCATAAAAATGGCCTTTACACAGAATTTTTTGCAGCCTCAACCCTACAGATCAAACGTTCAGTTAGTCGATGGGATGGGCTAACCGCTCTATATTTAAGCAGCATTCACTGATGATGTGACCTTTTGCTTTTGTTCAAAAAACTCTTCATGTAATGCACAAATGGCCTCTTGATACTTATCGTCGCTCACAACAAATTGTACATTCACGTTTCTCATCGACGAATGTAACGCAATGGGCGTAACACTATTGCTCATCAAAGCCAATACGCCATTCGCTAGCGTTTTATTGGTGTCAATTTGAGAGCCAATCGCCGAAATGATAGCGACCATACGTCCCGAAATAGATGCTTTCGGATATCGCTTCTCTGCCTTATAAAACACCTTATTTAAACTTTCTGAACTGCCGCCTAGATAATACGTAATAGAGTTAGCATTCATCTCTTTTCCGATAAGGTTAACTCTCGCATCCGCGATAATTTCCATTAGTTCATAACTGACGTTATCAGCCTTACCGACCATCCCCTGATCAAATACATGCAATGCATATACTTTCTGCTTTCCGGCAATAATCTCTATCTGATTGGTGTCTGGGCGGTAATCTGAAGAAATCAGTGTACCTTCATGCTCTGGCTCAAAAGTGTTCTTTATTTGTAGTTCGATTCCACTCTCGCGCAACCCTGCTGCGGCATTAGAATGAATAGCTTCCATACCAAGGTTTGCTAACTGATCGGCAACATCATAATTAGTCGCTCCAATTGGTTTAACTGAGCTAACCCCAACGACTTTTGGATCGGCCGAACTAAAGTGATACTCCTTATGAATAATAGCCAGTGATGCCTTGGTCCTAGTCGCGATACGGCTAAACGTCATCTCACTGTAACCACGATCATAAGTATGCATCAAACCTTCTTTACAATAGGCATAACCCGTCACTATAGGTAGCTCTTCAGCCACATTTATGTCTGAAAAAGCGTCTCTGATGGTATCGTCCAAACTCTGAGGAGTCTTGTTATCCCAACCAGAAAGGTCAACAAAGGTTGAATTAATACCAATATTTTTCAATTTAAGAGCCGTATTGTACGCACTATGTGACTCGCCAATTGAAGAGAGAAACTCGCGGATCTGAGGCAAGTAATGCCTCAATGAAAACTGACCGTATTGACACGTTTCAAGGATATTTGTAATACAGTTCTTCGCTTCTGAAATACGCGACCGGATGAACTTATCAGCACGCGCACGATTCATAGGATCTGCAAAAATATGCTCGTTGATCAACAACATACGGCTTTCAATGTAAGATAACGCTTCTTCCCAAGAATCATCACGCATTGCGATCAATTGATAAACACCTGGCTTGCCTGTTTTTTTGCACTCCAAAAGTGCATCTGTCATCCCGCTATAAGCTGACACAACAAAAATTCGATTGTACGGATTTTTCGGGCGGAGAATAATATTGTCGAGCACAGCATCAAATGCTGTCATGGATGTACCGCCGATTTTTTCTACGGTAAATGTCATAAAAGACCTTAGTTATAGAGAAGCAATAAAGACTAGATAAATGGAAATTGGGGTGAGATTTCACCCCAGAAAAAGTCGGTTAATCAACCAGAGGATAAACGCCGTTTTCATCGTGAACTTCAGCGCCAGTAATTGGCGGATTGAATACACACGCCATAACCATTTCTTTGTTTTTATACGCACGTAAATAGTGTTCATCGTGCTTATCAAGGATATAAAGCGTCCCAGGTTTGATGGGATAAGTCTCACCACCAACCACTTCAATTTCGCCTTCACCACTCATGCAATATACTGATTCTAAATGGTTTTGGTAATGAATATGTGTTTCCGTCGCTTCATAAATTGTCGTGATATGAAATGAAAAACCCATGTTGTCATCTTTCAACAACATGCGAGTACTTTCCCAATTATCCGAAACAATACGTCTTTCGCTATTACGACATTCATCAAGTGTTCTAACAATCATTTTACTGTCCCTATTACGATACTTTCTTGAAATACTTAGTTGCTACAATTTCTACTGAATCTTCGAAGATGGTTAAACCTTGCATCAGTTCCGATTCAGATATCGTCAGTGGGCAAAAGAACTTCACTATTTCATCGTTAGGGCCAGCTGTTTCAATGACCATACCGTTTTCAAAACACGTTTTGGCAATTTCGTCAGCCGTGTTTCCATCTTTACATTCAATGCCAATCATCATTCCACGTCCCTTGCGTTGAACGAATAGCTCTGGGAAACGCTTGATATTGCGTTGAATGACATCATCAACCATGCTTGAGCTACGTTGAATATGATTTTCAAAATCATCATTTGACCAATACATTTCTAACGCTTTCGTAGCGGTAACGAACGCATGGTTATTACCACGGAAGGTGCCGTTGTGTTCTCCCGGCTGCCATTTGTCTAATTCAGGCTTTAATAAAACGACGGCCATCGGTAAGCCATAACCACTTATCGACTTAGACAGAGTGACTATATCTGGCTTGATACCTGAAGGTTCAAAGCTAAAGAACGTACCCGTTCGACCACAACCCGCTTGGATATCATCGACAATGACTAAGATATCGTGAGCTTTACAAATTTTACTCAAACGCTGTAACCACTCATTTGAAGCGACATTCAATCCACCTTCACCTTGAACCGTTTCCAATAAGACGGCTGCTGGCTTATCCATACCGGCAGAATTATCAGCTAACATCGTTTCGAACAATTTTAATCCATCAATGCCAGCGTAACCCTCAAATGGCAAACGCGTAACGTTGTTAAGGTTTGAGCCCGCACCTTGTCTATGATGTTGGTTACCCGTAGCAGCCAGTGCACCTGCAGTACAACCATGAAAACCATTGGTAAACGCTACAATGCTACTTCGGCCTTTCACTTTTTTAGCCAATTTAATCGCGGCTTCAACGGCATTAGTTCCTGTTGGGCCTGTAAATTGAACTTTATAATTGAGATCTCTTGGTTCTAGAATTAAGCGAGTAAGCGCTTCTAAAAATTCAGCTTTGGCTTCTGAATGCATATCTAAACCGTGCGTAATCCCATCCATTTCAATGTAATCAAGCAAGGCTTGCTTAAGTATTGGATTGTTGTGACCGTAATTGAGAGATCCTGCTCCAGCAAGAAAATCGATGTAACGATCACCTTGTTTCGTTTCAAGCCAGCAACCTTTTGATTTACTAAAAGTAACTGGAAAACTATTCGAGTATGAACGTACGTTAGATTCCTGCTTTTTAAAAATATCCATGATAATGCCGTTATTTAATTCCTATAAGTGTTTGATTATTTAAGGAGGATTCGATAGAGGTATTCGGTATCGTGCTGCCCGTTAAAGTGAAGATTTTCATCTAAGAAAGTAGTCACTTTCCCGGTGTTACCGTTTTTTTCGTCCAGCTTTTTGAACAATGCCCAAGACGCTTGGTTTGATTCAGTGATAGTCGTTTCTATCGCTTCAATGCTCTTTAGGCCCTCTCGTTTAAGTAAGGTGTTCAGCATCTTGTAGGCTAAAGCATTGCCTCTAAACTTAGGCGCCACCGCCACTTGCCAAATAAAGAGAACATTGGGCTCACTGGGTTTTTGGTAACTAGAAATAAAGCCAGCAAGGTCACCTTCATGCTCCACTAAAATACAAGTTTTACTAAAGTGAGTAGACTGCAAGAAATTGCAATATGAAGAGTTAGTATCTAATGGAGGGCACTCTGAAATTAATTGATAAATGTTGTTGCCATCCGAAACTTCTGGCTCACGAAAATTCCATTTTTCAATCATCTTTTCTACAACCTCTGGATACAATATCCAAGGCGCTGATGTAATCATACCGAGACATTTCCTTTGAACTCTAATTAAATTCCTTTTAATTATGAGCATTTCCCACACACAAAGATCAACACATTAGTGCTAAAAAACAAATTTTAGCGACACAGATCACACTTAAACAAGTATTGTATGTATTAAATAATACTTTGAGTTCTAATGTATTTATTGGGTCGGTATAAAATTGAGTATCTTGAAGGGAATAGACGAAAGGAAATCGTTAGTGCAATTCATAAAATACAGCGTTCAAGTGCCTGAGTAGGAAGGATAGGAATCAGCAAAAATATCGACGACTCCAATACTGAATAAGGTAAACAGTGACGCTCTAAAAAGAGATGGCTTAGGCTCTAATATTGAAACGCAGATACCTAAAACAAAAAAACCTAGCGTGAGATAGCTAGGTTTTTCAAGTAAACATAAATTGGCTATAAATCAAAAGAAACAAATTCGAATCACTTGAGTTAATCGCGAATTACTTCAGGGGATCATTATCAGGCAGAGCCTTGTGTATCCATAATGCTAAACGCTTCTTAATATTCGCGCCATCAAGCTTACTTTCAGGTAAAGGCGTGATCTGATTAACTCCAACAAGAAACAAGTACACAGCCTTAACTTTTATAGGTTGAGATGAGTGTGGCAAATCAAAGCCTTGTAACTTTGCCATTTTAGAACCGACTTCCAGAGCTTTCTTGAGCAATTTATCTTCATTAATGATCTTCGCGGTTTTCGACATATCATCTCCATCATCTTAATCGAATGAACACTGAGTATATCAAACCGAAAGACTCACAAGATTACTTCGCTCTCAGTTTGAGGAGTCGCTTTGATAAATTGCAGGTTACGGACTCCAAATACGGAAAGCCCAAAGTTATTAGCTTTGAGCTTTTCTTCTAACTGCTGTGGTTGATTACACCGAGTGATACGACAACCGAGTTTTACAGCGTGATATGCAGAATTGGAAAATCAATCAGGCATCACAACAATACCCATGGTTTCAAGCAACTGCTCTTGTTGCCAAGCAACAATCTTAATCCCTGTCGTATCCACTTTGCGAGGGTCTAACCCTTCTAATTCCGCATGACACAAGTTAGCCCCTTGCATACTGAATTGCCCCCATACATCTTCGGAGAACACGCCTCGGCTGAGATCAGACTCTTTCAGTGACGCACCGCCAAGGTAAGTCCCTATCCAGCGGTTTTCAAACAACTCACACTTTTCCAAGCAGGCCTGCTCCAAGTTGGCGTATGACAGGTTACAGCCCGTAATATACGCAGAGCAAAAGTACATCCTATTACTTACTTGATTGGCAAAGTTAGCACGAGTAAAATTCGCTCCTTTTAAGTCGCATTCACGCAGCTCAATCCCATAGCAATTCGCATTACTAAAGTTCGCCATCGCCAACTGGCAATTCTGGAAACTTGCGTCTCGTAAATCGGCAATATCAAAGTGGCATCCCTCAATATCGCCTTGTTCAATAAACTTACAGTTAATAAACGTTGCATCACGTAAGTTCGAACGTCTGAAATCACAACGGATAAACGTACAGGCCGTAAATGTAAGCTCTGATAGATCTTGCTGAGCAAAACTGTGCTGATGATAAGTACTGTTATTGGTGTCCATTTAGCCCCCTAAAGAAATCAAGCTAAGACTACCATTGTGATCTTAAGAAAACATCAAATTAAAAACCAACAAAAACAGCAACTTAAAACACCCTAGTTTGGCCATTTTAAGGCACCAAACGAGCCATTTAAGGTTGTTATTTTCGTTTTATGGCATGCGCTTATCTTGAAAAAAGTTTTGTCGCTTAGAGGTGGGGGAGATTAGAAGTGGGGAGATTAGACACAACGAGAAGATCATCATATGTCAGCATAAACTTGATGCCATAGCCTATATAGATACCTTCGCTTAATACTTAGTCTTTCGAAAACCTTAGCTTATATCTATAGGCTAAAACTAAAAGATGATTTTTATTAGTAAAGTCAGAAAAATTGGGAGGCCAAGATCAAAAAATGGCCGCTTGATGCGACCATTTTATAACTCTTTAAACTTTTTCTTAGCTAGACAATTTAAAACTACGTTAGCTCTTGACTACGTTTGCAATGCCTTCAAGCTGTAGAACTGGGGCTGCGTCGATGTCTTCGGCGTTCATCATTGCAGACACACGTTGCATCGAAGAAAGCAGTAGGCTTTGCTCCCATGCTTCTAAATTTTGGAATTTTTTAACGAAGTTATCTTGTAGCGGTGGTGGCGCATTGTTAAGTAGCTCTTGACCTTTTTCAGTCAGATTTGCGTGTACTTTTCGGCGATCTGACGAGCTGCGAACACGTTGTACATAGCCGTTCAATTCCAAGCGATCGATGATCGTCGTTGTCGTCGCTTGACTCACATTAGTTTGATTAGACAATTCTTTGATCGTCACATTACCCATCTCTTGGATTGCGCGCATTAAAATCAATTGAGGGCCCGTCAAACCATACTCTTTACTCAGCTTTTTCGAGTGTAAATCGATAGCGCGAATAATTTGGCGAATAGCGACCAAGATTTCGTCATGTTTATCCAAGATGCAGACCTTTGTACTAATATACTGTGAGTGACTTTACAGTGTCGTGGCGATGAGATTTTCCAAACTGAACAGCTTAGGATCGCTCGAATTACACTGTAAATTGATAATTTACTTCATTGATTTTTCCGCATTGTACTGATGTTAATACTATTCTCAATCTTTTCTATACCACTAAACTTGCGTGGTACGGCACTTTTGCTTAATGAAGGGGGAATCAAAGCTTCAATGAAGGCAAAAATAATGAGTCAGAGAATACAAACTCAAAGAATAATATATTTTAATAATCATAGAGGTAGAGAGGTTTAACCCTCTCTACCCAATAAAAAACCAGCTCCAATAGCTAAGCTGAAAAACGAAATTTTACGCAGCGGCATTCATCTGAAAGTTACCAGTAAGCGCGTTATAAAATTCACTGTTATCCAAAATACCGACCAGTTTATTGTCTTCCACCAGCAAAATCGGGTGATTACTTAGCTGTTTCAGTTTAATCGCATCGCGCATGCCAATCTCTGGGCTTGCCACTACAACGCTCGACGCACTGATTGCCGTTAAATCGTCAGATTCGTTCCACTCAACAAGCGCTAAAGTTGATTCACCTTTTACAGATAAAGTACCTTCACTCTGCTCAATCCATAAGTCTTTAGAGTCACAGATCTTCCAACTTTCATCTTCTTGTTTCAAAGAATCCAAAGGCTGCATCAACGAACGACCTTTCAGTACGTTCAACGGGTTAGTGTGTGCGACAAAATCTTTCACATATTCCGTTTTTGGTGTGAGTACAATCTCTTCAGGTTTGCCATGTTGAATCAATTTACCTGACTCCATGATCGCAATGTTATTACCAATCTTCAGCGCTTCGTCTAAATCATGACTCACGAACAGAATCGTTTTGTTAAGCTTGTTTTGCAATAGAATTAACTCATCTTGTAACTGCGCACGAATCAACGGATCAAGCGCTGAAAACGGTTCATCCATGAGGAGAATATCGGTATCCATCGCAAAGGCACGCGCTAGACCAACACGTTGCTGCATACCGCCAGAAAGCTCATGCGGATACTTGGTTTCCCACTCTGCCAAACCCACCATTTCAAGCTGTTCACGCGCTTTAGCACGACGAACATCTTTGGCTACGCCTTGCATTTCTAGACCAAACGCCACGTTATCTAACACGTTTAACCAAGGCATTAGGGCAAATTTTTGGAACACCATAGAAACGCGGTGAGTACGAAGGTGACGCAGAGTCGCTTCGTCGCACTGTTCACCTAAATCAACCAGCTTGTCTCCATCTTTGATCGCCAATGAGCCACGACTGATCTCATTCAAGCCGTTAACTGCGCGTAGCAAAGATGATTTACCAGAACCAGACAAACCCATCAGCACACAAATCTCGCCTTCCTCAACGGTCAGCGACACATTATCTACGCCAACCACTTGGCCAGTCTCATCAATGATCTCTTGGCGAGTTTTACCTTGATCGAGCAGCTCAAGCGCTTGCTTCGGCTTATCACCAAACACAACATCGAGATTCTTAATGGTAATCGCGTCCATTGTCTTTTTTCCTGAGAGTTAGACATGATTAAGCTTCCTTCTGGTTTGGTGTTTTGCATAAGCGATCAAGAATGATAGCGACTAATACAATCGCCAACCCGGCTTCAAAACCTTGTGAGATGTTCACTGTGTTCAATGCGCGAACAACAGGTTTACCAAGCCCGTCAGCACCGACAAGTGCGGCGATAACCACCATCGAAAGCGACAACATAATACATTGAGTTACACCCGCCATAATGCTTGGTAAGGCAGCCGGTAATTCCACATTCATCAGCAATTTCATGCGGCTTGCACCAAACGCTTTACCCGCTTCAATCAACTCTTCAGGCACTTTGGTGACGCCTAAATAGGTCAAACGAATTGGCGCGGCAATGGCGAAGATAATGGTCGAGATTAAGCCAGGAACGATGCCCAAGCCGAATAAAACCAAAGTCGGAATCAGATACACAAACGTCGGAACCGTCTGCATTAAATCAAGAATGGGTCTAAGCACCGTATACAACCAAGGGCGATGCGCGGCCATAATGCCAACTGGAACGCCAATTAATACGGAAATCGTTGTCGCTGCAAACACGAGGACAAAGGTTTCCAGCATTTCTTGCCAGTAGCCAAGGTTTAAAATAGTCAGCAAAGCTGCAACCACGAAAATCACAAGCGAGGGTTTACGGTGTAAATACCATGCAATCGCCGCAGTCATCACGATTGGTAAAGCCGGTGGCATCCACTTAAATACATCGACTAAAAACATAATGACGGTTTCTAGAAAAATCGAAATAGCGTCAAAGAATCCTGCTGCATTGATTGTTAGCCAATCAACACCCGCTTCCATCCATTGACCAACAGGGATTTTGTTTTCCGTAATAAAATTCACAATATTGCCTTTTATTATGGGTGGGCTACTTCAAACCAATAGACAATTGGTCAGCCCACCTTTTTTATTTATAGAGCTTTGATAAATAGATCGATAGGTAGGTAAAACTAAGCTTTAACTTGTTTTAGGTATTCAGTAACCGCTTGAGTCGCTGATTCACCTTTATGCGTTTTTACGTTGTCTAACCAAGTTTCAACTTGTTGAGGGTTATTGTTCAACCATTGTTGAGCCGCTTTCTCTGGCTTCACTTTTTGGTTAAGAATCTCTTCCATCAACTGGTTTTCCATCTCTAGAGTGAACTCTAGGTTTTGCAGAAGTTGACCGACGTTTGCACACTCAGACACGTAGTTTGAACGAACATTGGTGTAAACATTTGCGCCGCCGTAGTTAGGGCCGAAGAAGTCGTCACCACCTGATAGATATTCCATCTCAACATTGCTGTTCATTGGGTGCGGTGCCCAACCTAGATAAACGATCCACTGGCTACGACGAGCAGCACGAGATACTTGCGATACCATGCCCGCTTCACTTGATTCCACTAGGCTGAAATCTTTCAAGCCAAACGCGTCGGAATCAATCATTGATTGGATTAAGCGGTTGCCATCGTTACCCGGCTCGATGCCGTAGATGCGGTCTTTAAATTTGTCGGCATGTTTTGCTAGGTCGGCGAAGCTTTTTACGCCAGAGTCGTACACATATTTTGGTACAGCTAGCGTGTATTTTGCGCCTTCAAGGTTGGCACGCACTGTCTCAACCGTTCCCGCTTCGCGGTACTTAGCGATGTCGCCTTCCATAGTTGGCATCCAGTTACCTAGGAATACGTCAATATCGCCGTTCGCCATTGAAGAGTAAGTAACCGGTACTGAAAGTAGGTCAGTTTTGGTTTTGTAGCCTAGGCCTTTCAGTAGCTCTGAAGTGACAGCCGTTGTTGCGGTAATGTCTGTCCAACCAACATCAGCGAAGCGTACGTTTTCACATTGTTGTGGTTCAACAGAAGCGTTAGCACCAAATGCAAATGAGCTGATGGCTAGTGCTGTTAACGTTTTTGTCGTCACGTTCTGAATATTTAGAGTCGTCATAATGGTTCCTTTTTATCTTTCCTTTTGCTGCTCGATATCAACACCGATAGAGAGCAATTCTTCTGACTTTTGACTAATTAGTTTTGTTATTTTTTGCTTGTTACTTGTTGTTTTTATTCTTTGCTGCTTTTTCTATTTTTTGTCCAATAACAGAGGCTTATGCTTCTCGTACTGGCTTATTGATTCTTTGTGTTTCTTCCCACTCCGGTGCTATCCATACAGGAACGTTTTGCTCTTTTAGAACGGGCTTGCCCAAAATCAGGTCCGAGGCACGCTCAGCAACCATAATGGTCGGTGCGTTCAAGTTACCGTTTGGAATAACAGGGAAAACAGACGAGTCGACCACGCGCAGATTATCAATACCGCGAACACGACACTCTTCATCAAGTACCGCCATTGGGTCGTTATCTGAACCCATTTTGCAGCCACAAGAAGGGTGATATGCACTTTCAACGTTCTGCTTAACCCATTCGTCAATTGCTTCATCGGAGGTAATGCTTAGACCCGGCTGAATCTCTTCACCACGGTAAACATCCATCGCAGGTTGCGACAAAATCTCACGCGTCAGACGAATACAATCGCGCCAATCTTGGCGATCTTGTTCGGTCGAGATGTAGTTGAAAATGATCTCTGGCTTGGCATGTGGGTCAGCAGAAGTGATCGCTACCGTACCACGACTTTCTGGCTTATTAGGCCCAACATGAACTTGGAAACCGTGACCATCAAAGGCCGCTTGCCCGTCGTAACGCATCGCTGCTGGCAGGAAGTGGTATTGAATGTTTGGCCACTTCAATCCTTTGCGAGAGCGAATAAACGCACACGATTCAAAGTGGTTAGTAGCACCCAAACCTTTGCGAGTCAGAATCCATTCCGCGCCAATCATGCCTTTGCTGACTAAGCCCAACTTGCTGTTGAGCGTGATAGGTTCGTTACAGTGATATTGGAAGTACACTTCTAAGTGATCTTGTAGGTTTTCACCGACGCCGCTCAGTTCGTGTTTCAGCTCAACACCCGCCTTTTCAAGCACCGCTTTCGGGCCGATACCAGAAAGTTGCAGCAGTTGAACCGAGCCAATAGATCCCGCAGAAGAGATCACTTCTTTGTTCGCCACGGCAACTTGGGTATTGCCTGACTTTTCAAACTCGACACCAACCGCTTTCAAGCCTGATTGACCTTCTGAGTCTTGTGCTTCAAGTAAGAAACGACGCGCCACGATGCCTTTTTTCAAGGTAAGGTTTGAACGCTTCAATGCACGACGTAGATAAGCGTTAGAGGTTGAGGCTCTAACACCCTTGTCTACCGTCATATGCATGGTGCCGAAGCCTTCTTGCTGGTAGCCGTTGTAATCTTGTGTTTCTGGGTAACCTGCGTCTTTACCTGCATCAATGAATGCTTGGTAAAGCGGGTTGAGCTCCATATCGTTACCGTTACAAGTGCCGACAGGGCCATTGTCGCCACGATATTCGTCACCACCTTTATTCCATGATTCAGCACGGCGGAAATAAGGCAAGCAAGCTTGGTAATTCCAACCAGCTGCACCCTCTTCTTCCCACTGGTCAAAGTCACAAGCGTGGCCACGAACATAAACCATGCCGTTGATCGATGAGCTGCCACCCAACACCTTGCCGCGTGGACAATGCAGTTCACGTCCATCAAGGCCCGGTTCTTGTTGGGTCTCAAATTGCCAAGCGTACTTTTCAGTATTCATCGGGTAAGAAAGCGCAGTCGGCATTTGGATAAAAATACTCTTATCCGTACCACCCGCTTCCAATAATAAAACGCTATGTTCACCGCTTTCCGTTAGCCTATCCGCTAACACACAGCCGGCCGAACCCGCGCCGACGATAATATAATCGTAGCGTTGTTCCATGTTTTGATTTCCCTGAGATGAGTCAGTAGGGCTCGCTCTGTTAAGCTAACCCATAAAATTGAGTGTTACGCGTTAGGCATAAGGGCTGGCGTAGTCGCCAAGTTCAATAAGAATGCTCTTAGTCTGCGTATAGTGGAGTAGAGTCTCTGGCCCGTTTTCACGGCCAACCCCTGAAAGTTTGTAGCCACCAACAGGCATTTCTGCAGGTGAGTCACCCCATGTATTAACCCAACAAATACCCGCCTGCATTTGATGAATAACACGGTGAGCGCGAGAAAGGTTTTGCGTGAATACGCCAGCAGCAAGGCCGTACTTAGTATCGTTAGCACGACGAATCACATCGTCTTCGTCCGTAAACTTCAACATTGACATTACAGGGCCGAAGATCTCTTGCTGAACGTGAGGCATGTCGTCATGACAATCTGTGAATACCGTAGGAATAACAAAGTTGCCGTTTGCTAAGCCGTTGTCCGTCACTTGATAACCGCCAGTCAGCAGAGTTGCACCCGACTGTTTAGCCAGTTCAATTGCTTCAAGGACTTTTGAAAGGTGTTCTTTAGAAATCAACGCGCCGATCTGAGTCTCCATATCCATCGGGTTACCAATGATCAGCTTCTCAGTGCGTGTTTTAAGTTGGTCGATAAATGCGTCGTAGATATTTTCGTGTACATAAACACGAGTACCGTTAGTACACACTTCACCTTGGGTGTAGAAATTAGCGACCATTGAAGCCGACACCGCATCGTCCAATTTCGCATCATCAAAGATGATCATTGGTGATTTACCGCCGAGCTCCATCGTTACAGACTTGAGTGTTTTAGCACTGTCTGACATTACCGCTTTGCCCGTACCAGTTTCACCTGTGAAAGACACTTTAGCGATGTCGGGGTGAGCCGTGAGCATTTGGCCGACACGGTAATCGCCCTGAACTACGTTAAACACGCCATCAGGAAGACCTGCTTCAGTAAAGATCTCAGCAAGCTTGAGCGCCGTTAGCGGCGTTTCTTCTGAAGGCTTGAAGATCATCGCGTTACCCGCAGCGAGTGCTGGAGCCGATTTCCACATTGCGATTTGGATAGGGTAATTCCACGCGCCAATGCCCGCACAGATACCTAGCGGTTCACGGCGTGTGTAGAAAAATTGAGATTCACTAAGAGGCTGTTGATCGCCTTGCAGCGTAGGTGCTAGCCCTGCGAAATACTCAATAACGTCGGCGCCAGAAGCCACATCGACTTCGATCGCTTCTTGTAATGGCTTGCCCGTATCGACAACCTCAAGGTTCGCAAGGTCATTATTTCGAGCTCTAAGTATCTCTACCGCCTTTAAAAAAATGCGGCTGCGTTCTACGGCTGTCATTGCTGACCATACCGCAAACCCGCGCTTCGCCGATTCAATCGCATTTTCGACGTCAGCTGAAGAAGCTTGGCCAAGCGTTGCGATAGGTTCGCCGTTTGCAGGGTTAATGCTGACGAAAGTTTCGCCTGAGGTAGCGTCAACCGCTTTACCATCGATGTATAACGAGTTCATTTCCATTTGATCTTCTGACTTAATTATTGTTGTTAGACTCTATCGGTCTATGTATTTGTGAATGCATATCGTTGTTGAGAGCGAGCCTTTTGAGCTCACTCACTAGAATTTTTGATGACTCATTGATCGCGCTGACACGAGTAAAACGTAAGCTGCTTGTCTAAGTAGTCATTGATGATTGCACGAGCTTTGTCGGCGTTAATGCCTTCAGGATTGAGCGTCCCTCTCAGCCAGATGCCATCAATTAATGATGCGATGCCGTGTGCGATCAATTCCGCTTGATCAGGTTGAAAAATCGATTTTAATTCAATAAGTAAGTGAGAAATCAAACGCTTTTCATTTACGCGCTGAAGGCGCTTGAGTTGAGCGTCATGCATCGAATAAGACCAGAATGCGAGCCATGTTTTCGACACTTTATTTTCCGCTTGATAGCCTTCGAAATTACCGTTGATGATAGCGTTGATCCTTTGCTGGTGAGCATCAGCAGGGAGCGCTTTTAATTCTGTTGTTACGGTATTCGAAAGTTGGCGCAGTATTTCTCGCATGGTCTCTTCGAGCAGCCCATGCTTTCCACCAAAATAGTGATTAATAATGCCAGTGGAGACTCCCGCTTCTTTGCTGATCAACGCAATACTCGCGGCATGCAAACCCACTCGTTCAATCACCGTCATGGTGGCTTGAACAAGCTGTGGTTTACGTATATCAGGCATCCCAACCTTGGGCATTTCTTAGTCCTTTTATTTTATATTGAACGTTCAGTTAAATATAAAATGACAGAAATTTAGTTAGGGTTCAAATGATTATTTAAAACAATCTTGTAACAACACGCCATTCAAAATCAAATAAGTCATTTTAAAACAATACGTTAAATATCATTTAGACCACTAAATAAAATCATTAAAGATTTGAGGTGTGATGGTTACGGGTCAAAAGTTTTGCTTAGGAAGAGCAAAAAATAAATCAGTAGGAATACGTGTAGACACTTTTTTGGGGGAAGTTGAAAGGTAGTATCAATGAGTCTTAATACTGAAATTTAAGACTAGGAAATCTGCACTCAACAAAGTAACGAATCAAGACATGAACAAAAAAAGGCCGATAATGACAGAGCCATCACCAACCTTTGCGGAGTCGTTATTGTTACTTTCTTTGACTACTCAATACGAGTAATAAAACCGTACTTATCAGAGTCTGCTTTGGTCATCCAGTGTTCACCGGAAGCCGGGGCAGAATCTAAAGTGAAGATATAGAAGTCTATCCCTTTTTCTCCCATCGCCTTTTTAAAATAGGTCGCTTGCTGACGATGACTCTCATTGGTGTATGGGAATTCTTTGGCCGTTTTATTCCCTTCAGCCCAACTATGCACACCCACCTGTTTATTCAGTTCAATGACCTTGGTAGTATCAGCGCGTTGCAATATGCGTGGGTTGCCAGCAGCAAATAGATCCGTACCACCCGAAAAAACCGAACCCGTTGGAGTCACAACCGTCGTCATCTTGTTGTTATTGATCATACGCCCGGTGTACATGTTGATTTCGTCATCAGCACTACCGCCAATATGGTTGGTGAACTTCAACGTCATCTCACTGCCTCGGTATAACTTCACGATATCAAAAAGCTGAGAATAGGTTGATGCGCCTAGAGTGGAAGTAATCCGTTCAACAGCGCCAGTCTCGTTGAGCACATCGCGGTAAAAAGCGTTGAAGGCAAACGATGTGGTAATGGTGACTTTATTACCATTTTTGGATTTACTCAGAATCGTCGAACCTAGGCTCGTCACGTATTGCGACAACTCGTTTTGGTATTCAAGATTAACGGAGACTTTTTTATCCTTCGTCATTGCTTTTATTGACGTAGTATCACTAGAAGTAAAGCGTTGTGCTGCATCACAATCAAATAGATCCAAGCCCTTGCTCTCTGTATAAATACCACAACTATCAAACCCAGCTTCAGGAAAGTACAGATCAACACTTTGACCTAAGCCATCCAAAAGCCTAATCACTTTTTGCTTATCACTAATGTCTTCAGCAAACTGAATTTTTTCATACAAAATACCATCGTAAGAGAGCTTCATAGCCTCTTCTTGGAGCTCTTGCCTCTCTTGATACAATTCACCAAGTTTAGTTGAAGAAAATACGTAGTCAGCCTTCGGTTCCTTTTGCGAAATGGTGGTTGATTGTCCCGTGTTTGAACTTGCATTACAGCCAGCCAAGAGAGCCAAAGGTAACGCTAGCAACGTATTTCGATAGTACTTCATACCATTATTCCCCAAAATTTTGATTGGAGAAATTCTATTAGTTAACAATTAAATTATCTGTCGTGCGAATGTAATAGAATGTAGATTTTTTTGAACGTTGTTTTTTATTTTTCGATTAAATAAGAAATCGGCATTGAACTAGCATGGAAAGTGTTTAATCATTCACATCAGGAATTTCTTCGTGACGCATTTGTGATGAATATGCAACAGTAGGAGCTGCCAAAATTAAACGCACTCACGTAATTTCAAAAAATTAAACGCACAACAAGGCTGATAACGGAATGACAAAACCTAAAATGATCATCGTTGAAGACGATTTAAAACTTCAGCAAATGCTAAAGGATTACTTTGTAGCACAAGACTTTGAGGTCACCGCGTTAGACGATGGCAGTGATGCAGTGCAAACCATCCTTGACGACCAACCTGATATCGTGCTGTTGGATTTAATGCTTCCTGTAACCGATGGGCTTACAATCTGCCGACAGACACGTACACACTTCAAAGGTAGAATCTTAATGCTCACCGCCAGCGATGATGATTTTGATCACGTTGCAGGTTTAGAGACAGGTGCTGATGACTATGTCACCAAGCCAATCAAACCAAGAGTTCTACTGGCAAGGGTCCGCTCGCTATTACGCCGTCAAGAAACCAATACACCTCTGGTTGATGATTCAAGTAGCCTTCAGTTTGGTCAACTTACGCTGAAAAACACCTATAAAAAGTGCGAGCTTTCAGATGTAGTTTTATCACTGACAGACAGTGAATTTGACCTACTTTGGCTGTTAGCATCCAACCCTGATACTCCACTGTCACGTGATTATTTAACTCAAACGCTGCGTGGGATCGAGTACGACGGGATCGACCGAACGATTGACAACAAAGTGGTGCGTTTACGTAAGATACTTGGCGATGACAAAACACCAGCAGAAAAAATTCAGACCATTCGCGGGAAAGGCTACTTATTTGTTTCGACCGCCTGGCATTAACCGCGCTCAGTAAGGGCGCAATGAAAGAGAGCGATTATGCGACGTATCTATTTGGAGTCCCTACTAGGGCTGTTAACTTGCTTTATTGTTGGTCTTCTCGCCTACGAAATTTGTGTCTATCAGCTCAATACCGACTATGAATATATATTGCAAGATTACGAAGCAACGGCCCACCAACAGCTCCTAGAAAACATAGCGAATAATCAGGGCCTCGAAGCCGCTCATCAAGCCATAAATCAGTTTGTTGACACCTCCCGCTATACCCTCGTCACATTCAAATCGAATGATGAAGTACCGACTCCAGTTTCTGAGTTCTTTACTGCTAACCCCAACGTATTTATTTTTCACGACGACTATCGGGAGTTATGGTTTCGCTTAGCTAACAGTAAAAACATCTATCATTACCTGCCCAACGACGACACGCTCGTTCGACAAAAAATAGAGCTCGAAGATGACCTCATTTGGGTATTCTTTATCGCGAGCTTCATCGTATATGGCCTGGGTCATCTGTTGATTATTTTCCGCAGAGTTAAGAAGCTTGAAAATGCCACATTACGCTTCTCTGAAGGCGACCTCTCTTCGCGAGCTGAAACATCAGGCGGCAGTGCAATTGGAACTCTGAATAAATCCTTTAATCTGATGGCCGACCGAATCCATAGCTTAATCGAGAGTAATCGTTCACTTACCAATGCGGTAGCTCATGAACTGCGAACTCCAATATTCAGAATTCAATGGCAGGCTGAAATGCTCAAAGACACGCTACTCAACGAGGGGCAGCAAGATACTATCGAGAGCATTGTTGAAGACACAGAAGAGATGGAAAAAATGGTCGATGAGCTACTATATTACGCAAAACTCGACAGTTGTGATCTAGATAACTTACTACAGCCATTAGAGATAAGAGACTTTCTCGATCACGCAATGAGCCGTTGGAACAAAGAGACTGAGTTTAGTATTGATCTATCACTACCAGAACAACCTCATTTGATATTAGCAGATGATACGCTGCTCAATCGCGCGTTAGATAACCTAGTACGTAACGCGATGAAATTCGCACGCTCACAAATTTCGATAGAAGCAAGCGTGCACCACGATATGCTACAAATCGCCGTGCATGACGACGGTGACGGCGTAGCAAAAGAGCACCGTTCTCGCCTATTCGAACCTTTTTATGTTGGAGATAAAGCGCGTAACAAAGCCAAGAGTGGCCATGGTCTAGGGCTTTCTATCGTCAAGAAGATCTGTGTTCAACACGGTGCAACAGTACAAGTCGCACAAAGCAATACTTTAAAAGGCGCCGTATTCACTATAGCCTTTCCACTGTGTAACGATTCGACTGACAAACCCATACAGTAACGACCAATCATCTCTGGAATAATGCTCAACATCAACCGAAGGAGGCTAGATATCCCCCTTCAAAACCAACAACACTCGTTCACCCTTACTAACGTGAGCTGAATTTTATCTCTGGAGAAACACATGAAAAAATTAATGATCATCGCGGCACTATCGCTAGTAGCAACAGGTTGCGCTCAACAAACTTTCGTAATGGCCCCTCAAGAGAGCGAAGCAACAGCACCAACAACTGAAAAGTCACACCACTTTTTCATTAACGGTCTAGCGCAGAAAAAGCAAATTGATGCAGCTAAAGTATGTAACGGTATCGACAACGTTGCTAAAGTTGAAGTTCAAGAGACATTCGTGAATGGTTTACTAGCAGCCGTGACTTTTGGTATTTATACACCACGAGAAGCACGCGTTTACTGCAAAGCTTAACTCGTCGTTATTTGGCCACGAACCAACTGACGACACCAAAAGTTTGGTCTTGGAAGCTTCTACCTGACATTAACGTTAACGCTACAGAGTAGTGTTAGTGAGTAGTCGCTTATATTGGGCGAGAAATAACACCCAATTGAGAAGCTAAAACTAAAAAGCCGCCCACAGAGGGCGGTTTTGATTCACTTATTGGCGTGTGACTTATTCGCTAATCCGTTAACGACTTACTCAGCTAGCTGCTTCAACAGTAACTCTGTAGGGCGAACAATCGCGATGATCGATTCATCATAGATTTTCGCTGCTTCAGACAATATCGCTTGGTAAGCATTTGCATCTGATGCTCTAACTTTTTCATCCGCTTGTGCTTTAGCAATCAAGGTTAACGCCAAGTCTGCGACTTCCGCGGTTTTCTCTGCGACAATCACAGTCTCTACCGAAGACACATTACCTGCGAAGACAGTCTCAGCAGCGAGTGCAGCCGCTTTTGCTTGTTGATAATGCTGGGCAAGTTGCTCAAGCGCTTGTTGATTACCCGTCGCGACTTCGTTGACCAAATCTTGCATCTCATACACGGCGTAGCTTTCGACTGGCAGTGCATCAACAAAGCGATTTAGACGCTCGTATTGGCTGTATAAAGTGCCCTTAGGTTCAGTCGAATTCCACTTTTCCCAGTTACGTGCATAATATTGTGCTGGCTCAGTGTACTTGGCAAGCACGCGCAGGTCGTGAATATCTTGGCCTTTGGCAATGCGTTTTAACAACATATCAGCATCCGCATGGTGACGCAGCCCAACCGACACTTCAGACCATGTATCCATCGCTTTCATACGCTTGTACATGCTGCGTTCGTCCGTCAATTCCGCATCAGACCAGAAGCGCTCTGCAATCGCATAGCTGCGTGGCCATAGGTAGTTTTCGACCGTGAGGCTGTCTTTGTTCTCTAGCCACATGGTGATCTCGCCGCCCAAGATAAGCTCTTTTTCTTTGTCGGTTAATTCTGCAGGGTAACCACCATTTGGCTCAGGGATCACGCTGCCTTCAACATCGCTGCTCGCAATCACTTCACCTGTGGTTGGCCAACGCACATTACCGACCAATTGGTAACTGCCTTCTGCAAAACCCTTTGGATTCAGGTTTAGGTTGAATTCGGTGTACGACATGAAGTTATCGAAGTGGCCAACAAAGGTTTTACCCGGCACATAATCAAGGATGAAGATCTCTTCGCGAGACTTGCCGTTGTAATCACTGAATGCGCGGAAAGTGCCGTCTTTCGCTTCAATAATAGTCAGTGTTCCCTTACGTGGGCCGCCTTTTGAACGTGGCTTCTGCCATTGGTACGTCACGAACTTTTCGCCACTGTGCAGCTTATCGTCAACCGTGATGCCCGTTGGCATTGGGTCATTGCGATAGTGGTAGTTCGTCGGCTGAGGTTGATCTAGGTAATAACCCGTAGAAAGAATACCTGGGTAGCCCTCTTTCGCCGCACGACCAATGCTATCGTGCCCTTGCCAGCTTTGAATCACGATCGAAGTCGGCAGGTCTTTATGCCAAATCTCATCCCAACCGGTCATCTTCTTACCGCACTCTTCGAGCATCTTCTCAACTTTTACATTGAGGTAAGACTGCAGACCACGCTCGCCATCGATATTGTTTTCTTCAATGAACTGTTGGTGCTTTTCGCTGTTTTTCCACTGTGCATAATTCGGCTCATCGCCACCAATGTGGAAGTACTCATCAGGGAACAGCTCGGTCACTTCATCAAACACATCACCAAGCATCTCATAGACTTCAGGGTTAAGTGGATCCATCAGTGGTTCAAACACGCCCCACCCTCTTTCTTGCTCGTAGTTTTGCCCTTCACCGCCCGACATCAAACGCGGGTAAGCGTGAGCAACCGCAGAAGAGTGACCCGGAAGAGAGACCTCAGGAATCACACGAATACCAAGATTACGCGCGTATTCAACTAAGTAGCGAACTTGGTCTTTGGTGTAGTAATTACCATCAGCGGTTTCAGACCATAAACGCGGCCAAGATTCGGTTTGAATGCGGATACCTTGGTCGTCCCAGAAGTGCCAATGGAATACGTTCATCTTCGCCGACGCCATCGCATCTAACTGACGAATCAGCACATCGAATTCAATGAAGTGACGTGAAGTATCGTAAGAAACACCACGCCAGCGAAAGCGAGGCTCATCGACAATGGTTACGGCAGGAATATGGTAGCCAGTCGCTGTGGTTTCAACGAGCTGTAAAAGGGTTTCGATGCCGTGAATCGTGCCGTATGGGCTTGGAGAGCTCAGCGTGATTTGTTCACCCTGAGTGGTAATCTTGTAGGACTCTACAGAGTCGATATTTTGTATTTCAGACTTTGGTGCTGCGTCGATATCTATGATCAGGTTCGCTTGATCTGCACTATCAACCTGCCAATTTAGAATCGGCACACCTGTCTGACGCTCAAGGCGATCAATAAAGCGTTTCGCCGTGTACTCAACGCGATCAGAATTAAAGCCTTTGATGTAAACTTTAAAATTACCATCTACTTTCACTTGCCCAGCTTGCAGCTCGACCGTTTGTGGGTACGGCATTAAATTTAGATCGGAATTTGGAGCCATTGCTAACGCCATTGGGGACACTACTGAACCTGAAATCAATAGGGATAATATAGTTTTTTTCATTATTAGTTTTCCTATATAAATATGGTTCTGTTTTGTTTATCGGAGGCAATTCACAAAACAGAACCATCAACCACTGCTGTTGTTTATCTTTATTCCAAACGCTTCTCGTTAGTCCACAAGAGCGACTGCTTCACGAACCAATGCCGCGATCTCGTCCCACTGTTCATTCTCGATCATCTTCGGAGATACCATCCAAGTACCGCCACAGCACACCACGCGATCCACGGCTAGGTAGTCATTCACGTTGTGCTTGCCGATACCTCCCGTTGGCATTAAAGACACATCAACGTATGGCGCTAACAGAGATTTCACCATGTTGATGCCGCCAGACGCTTCTGCAGGGAAGAACTTCAAGAAGTTAAGGCCAAGCTCTAGCGCTTGCTCTACTTGGCTTGGGTTATTTACGCCCGGAACGATTGGCATGCCGATTTCTTGGCAGCGTTTTACGGTGTTTGGGTTCAGACCCGGAGCTACGATGAATTCGCTGCCCGACTCTTTCGCAAGGTCGATCTGCGCTGGCGTTAATACTGTGCCAGCACCGATACACATTTCTGGATACGCATCGCGCATCGCACGAATCGCGTCTGCTGCCGCTTCAGTGCGGAATGTGACTTCAGCAACTGGTAGGCCATTTTCTACCAACACTTTTGCCAGTGGAATCGCGTGTTCAACCTTGTTGATTTGGATAACAGGGATAACTTTGAATTGCTTAAGTTTGTTGATCATTTCTTGAGACATAATAATTCCGCTTTTTATTTTATTTTTTAATCAGTTGGCTCATAGCGCTCACGGGATGATTGCGCCAGAGTATTGAATAACGATGGAAGCCAGTTGGTGGCCAAGTTCGGCTGCGTCGGTGGCGCTCTCGCCAGTAAGACGCGCAGCTAAATAACCCGCGGCGAATGAATCGCCCGCCGCGCAGGTGTCGACCACGTTAGAAACACGCGTCGCTGAAACATAATTCTCAACAATGTTGCCCTGTTCAGCTTGAACAATCTTGCATGGCTCGCAGCCACGTTTGATGACGATCTCTTGGCACCCCAAACGAAGGCAGCGTTGTTGAACGCTCTCTGAGTTCCCCCAGACAAGCAGATCGTCGTCTTCGGTAATCAAGGCGATGTCCACCAGCGGCAGTAACTTGGCGTACCAATGTTGAGCTTGTTCGGTGCTCCAAAGTTGCGGGCGATAGTTGTTATCAAAAACCACCTTGCCGCCTTGGTTTGAGAACACGCTAATGGCTTTGAATAAACGCTCGCGAGAGGCGTCATCCAAGATCGCGATACTTATACCGCTGATGTAAACCGCGTCGACTTGCTTCTCTGTTAGAGCGATTTCAAGCTTATTCAGGTTGTCGGCTTGCCTGTTTAAGTTATCGATTTGAAAGTAAGATTTTGCGGCCGCGTCGTTGCGCCAGTAGTGAAAGTGTCGCTCTCCTGTCTCGTCGGTTTCGACCATGTAGAGCCCAGGAAGCTTGTTTGGGATGCGCTCAATGAAATTGGTTTGGATACCTTCGAGCTGCCAGCTATCAATCATATTTTGAGACAGTTCATCGCAACCAAGACCTGTCGCGTAGTGCACAGAGAGGTTTTGATGTTGGGTTAAGCGAGAAAGGTAAAGCGCGGTATTGAGCGTGTCACCGCCGAATTTTTTGGTTAATGGAGAGCCGCTAATTTCGACCATGCACTCGCCAAAAAAAGCAATATTGAAGTTAGAAGATGCAGGCATAGCAGATCCTAAAATAGAGAGATAAATGGGGAAGAAGGCTCTACCGAGAAGCAGAGCCTGAGCTAGCTAAACCACTCCACAGCTTGTTGTACTAACTAGCTGTGGAGCGTTTTAGATTAGCTTGTTTGATTAGCAGGACGTTGAGAAGACGCGTCTTCTTCAAGCACACCTGAGTCTGACAATTCCATTTCCATCAGAGCGCGCTCGTCATCAAGAATTGCTTTCGCCATTTCAGGTGTCACTTGGTTTGCCGGAGTACATAGGCTTACCAGCACACCTGCCGTTAGAGCCACTAGACAAGAAGGAATCACAGGGTTGCCCCAGAAAGCCGTGTAGTCTGCGTTTAGCATGACGACAAATGAAGCCACAGATGCACCCGCTAGCGTAGCAAGAGCACCCTGCCAGTTGTAACGTTTCCAGAATCGACCCAACATACCGCACACAAACATGCCCGACATTACGGTTGAAATCATTTTTGTGATGTAGCCAATGATGTCGTTTGACGTTAGTGCGAACAACAGTGCAAAACCAATCACCACAATCAGTGCCAAGCGAGAGTAGTTTACCATTGACTCTTTGTTTGGTACGCGGCCAGTGAACATCACGTAAACATCACGAAGTAGGATAGAAACACCTGCTATCGCATCTGAACTTGCGCTCGACATGGTTGCAGAAAGACCTGCGATAAGAACAATCATGCCAACGCCAACCGGAAGAACCGTTGCAGCAACATAAGGGAACGAGTAGTTCGCATTATCCAATGTTGGGTCAATAGCATGCGCTGCCATACCAATGATTGCAGGGATGATTGAGAAGAAAAGGTACAACACACCCGATGCAACAAATGAGCGACGAACGGTTGATACGTCTTTACCCGAGTAGATACGTTGACGGAATGAAGGCGTCGCAAGAACACCCACACCAATAACCACAGCCAGAGAAACAGCAGGCAGAAGGCCCAGTTTATCGATTGCTAAAAAGCTCGTAGCAGCAGGGTCCATCGCAGCGTAAAGGTTATCCATGCCGCCGATGTAATCAACTGACATTACCGCCATCAAAATGAAGCCAGCAAAAAGAATGATCGCTTGAATGGTATCGGTCCACACAACCGCTGTGTAACCACCGATCACCACGTAAATAGTGAATGCCGCAGCAATAATGATTTTCGCTAGATTGAGGTCGATGTCTGCAATCCACGCTAAGTACATGCCGCCACCTAGAATGTGGGCGCCTAACCAACCAATTGAAGCGACAAAGATCAGTACACCTACAACGTTTTTCACGATGCGGTTAGCGCCAACATAGTAAGCCAGTTCTTCACTCATGGTCATGAAGTTCAATTTACGAACCGGAGCAAACCAAAGTGCAAGTAATAGGATGCCTATCGCACCGCCAATGCCGTACAGAGCACCTGCCCAGCCATTTGCGTAGCCGAAGCCAACCGCACCCATACTTGAACCCGTACCGACCATCGTCGCTACAGTTGTGCCAAGTACTAAGAACATAGGTAGGCCACGGCCACCTAATAAGAAATCTTCGCCAGATTTTTGATTACGCGAGACAAACCAGCCTAACCAAATTAAAAATAATACGTACACGCCGAAGCCTGTAAGAAAAAGTGTGCTGTTCATTTGACACCTCTCAGTGAAATATTGAATTCATTCCTGAACTTTATTTATGATTCATTCATTTTATATTTCATATAATTACTTTATTGATTTTATCTTTTTTAATTAAAGTAATTTTTATAAATGTAGGGTGAGAGTATTAAAGGATAATAACAGGGATGACTAACCCCTAATACTCTCTAAGTAGGTAATTGTGATTAGGTTATTACTATCCGCGATCGGCGCGGTAGCAAGTCACATCTACTTCAACCTTCACGTCTACAACTAAGTCGCAAACCATGCAGATACGGGCCGGTGGGTTAGCACCGAAAAACTCTTTGAATACCTTATTAAAAGATTGGAAGTAACGAGAATCCGTTAGCACAACCTTTACGTGCATTACGTCTTCTAGGCCGTAGCCCGCTTCAGTCATGATATCGACACAGTTTTGGATCGCTAGGCGAGACTGATCAACAATGCCACCCTCAACCACTTCACCATCTGTCATCGGTGTCTGGCCAGAAACGTATAGGAAACCACCTGCTTCAGTTGCACGTGCAAATGGTAAATGTTGTCCGCCTGTACCTGTACCGCCTTCAACACCGTAACGTTTAATAGTCATTTTTTAACTCCACTTATTTATAGATAATATTGGGTTTATAGATAAAACAGTTTCTATTCCAATATATTTAAATTGATTCGCCGTTTTTATAATTACCTGAATTTAATAAGTAATTAAATTCTATTTTCGGTAAATAAAAACGCCTGAACGATTATTTCTTACTTTTCCTTGCTGGTAAGTTAACTCACCATTTACAAATACACTTTCTATTCCTTCAGCAACTGAAATAGGATTTTCAAATGTTGCTGTGTCTTTAATATTCTTTGGATCAAATAAAACTAAATCGGCAAAGGCACCACAGCGAACTTCGCCTCGGCCCGCTAAGTTGTAACGCTGAGCCGACATTCCGGTCATCTTGTGAATCGCTTCTGGCAACGAGAACAGTTTTTCGTCTCGGCAATAGTGACCTAGCACTTTCGGGAAGGTGCCCCACAATCTTGGGTGTGGATGCGGGTCATTAGGTAAACCGTCTGAACCGACCATGGTCAGTTTGTATTTCAATACGCGCTTTACATCGTTCTCATCCATGCAGTGATAAACCGCGCCCGCTGGTTGAAGCGCTTTTGCTGCGTCCATCAGGGGAAGATTCATTTCATCAGCAATCTGCTTCAGCGTTTTGCCTGCGTGTTCTGGTTTTGCTTCAGACCAAGTGATGAAGATGTCGAAATCGTCGGTCACTTGTTTCAAATCTAATGTCGAAGAGCTCGCTGAGTATGGGTAGCAGTCGCAAGACACATCTTGGTGCTCAGAAACCTTGTCCATCAAATCAAGAACTTCAACAGTTCTGCCCCAGTTGCCCGCACCTGCACATTTAAGGTGAGAGATAACAACAGGCACTTTCGCGTATTGTCCTGTCTCAAACGCCTCTTCCATCGCGCTTAAGATCTCTTCAAATTCAGTACGCATATGCGTGGTATAGATGCCGCCGTGACTAGAAAGCACTTTCGCTAACTGCATCACTTCGTTGGCATTCGCTTGTTTCGCGCTGGCGTAAGCCAAACCCGAGCTCAAACCTAATGCGCCTTGCGCCATCGCCAAATCAAGGTTGGTTTGCATCGCTGCGATTTCGTCTTCGCTTGCAGTTCGTTGCAGGTCGTCCATCACTTGGTTACGCAATGTGGTATGGCCGACTAATGCTGCGACGTTTACCGCCGGTTGAACTTGCTCTACCGCTTGTGCATACGCGGCAAAAGTTGGGTATTTAAAGTCAGCTTGTGCGCCTAAAAGATTCATTGGGTCAGGTGGATCACCAGCCAAAACGGTTGGTGATGCGCTGATACCACAGTTACCAACAATCACGGTTGTGACACCTTGGCTGATCTTAGGCAGGCAGTCTGGGTAACGAATTACATTGGTATCGTCATGTGTGTGTACATCGATAAAACCAGGAGCCAATGCTAAGCCTGCTCCCTCAACCAATTGGCCACAATCTTCATGATCGATTTGACCAATTTCGGCGATTTTTCCATCTCGGATTGCTACATCGGCACAAAACGATTGTTCGCCGGTGCCATCAAACACCTCTACATTTTTAATTATCGTATCGAACAACATTTTCACTCTCTCAATCCACTGTGTTGATGGAGCTATATTAGAAATTCAGCCGATTATTTTCAGTGACAAAACACACATAATATCTTAATTTGTGTGATAGTTTCTACCACAAAAAAGATTGTGGATATACTAAAACATTAAATAACAACAACTTAAATCATGTTAGGAATCAGCAATGAAACATAACCCTGCACATAAAGATGTTATAAAGTATCAAAACGATAGTTTTGTCTTGACTGAAAAAGGCCAAAAAGGGAGAGCGGTATCGCAATCTGAGAACGGTGTTTATCGACTAGTTAATGAAGATGTTTCGCTCCCAGTTGCGGTTATCAAGCAATCCGCCTTAACCAATAACCTAAATTGGATGCAATCATTCGCCGATCATCATCAGGTTAAATTGTCGCCACATGGCAAAACATCAATGACACCTGCTTTTTTCCGCCAACAGCTAGAAAATGGCGCTTGGGGAATTACCGTTGCGACACCTGCACAAGCAGAAATTGCAGCAATGGCAGGTGCAAAACGCATCATCATGGCTAATCAATTGGTGGGCAAAACCAACATGGCGATCGTTGAACAGCTGATCAGTGAGTTTGATGTCGACTTTTACTGTTGTGTGGATTCTTCAGTAAACGTGCAGCAACTTAACCAATATTTCGCCAATACAAAGCAGACGCTAAAGGTACTGATCGAATTTGGTGTACCGGGCGGTCGCTGTGGTTGTCGTTCACCGGAAGAAGTTCTAGAACTGGCTCAATTCATCCAAGATACACCAGCCCTTTCGCTGGCAGGTATTGAGGTGTATGAGGGTGTGATTCACGGTGACAATGCAGAACAAGACATTCGTACCTTCTTAAATCAGGCGCTCACTTCAGTCGAAAGCCTGGCATCAGATGGCCTAATTGCAGGGCAACCTATCATCACTGGCGCAGGCTCAGCTTGGTATGACGTGGTTGCAGAATGTTTGGCGAACCTAACCGATTACTTGGCGATCATCCGCCCGGGCTGCTATGCCATTCACGACACAGGCATTTACCTAGACGCACAAAGCAAGGTGTTGCAACGCGCTCAAGTAAACCAAGGTTACGCGTGCGAATTGGGAGGTGATTTAGAATCGGCACTTGAGGTATGGGCGTATGTAATCTCTCGTCCGGAGCCAACCAAACTGGTGATCGGGCTAGGTAAGCGTGATGTGGCCTTCGATGCAGGCTTACCGATTGCCGAGCGCGGCTATCGCAATGGCGAAGCAATCTCAGTGAAAGGCTTAACCTCTACTGCGGTGATGGATCAACATACCTTTGTTGAAACCGATGGTTCTTCTGAGATTGAAGTGGGCGACATGATTGCTTTCTCGACCTCACACCCGTGTTTAACCTTCGACAAATGGCGCTACATTGCCATCAGCGATGATGATCATCAGGTAAGACACTGGGTAGAAACCTGTTTCTAGGTCGATTTTTCAATAAGCTAGAATCAACGAAACAATAAGATATACTAACGGGGCTAAGCTTTAGCGACCAATGACTAGGTATTAGCAAATAGCCCCATCAACAAAGGATCAGGATTCTTGAGTTTAGAAGTAGATATCATTTCACAGATAACAGAGCGTTTTCCTGCTCTTCGTGATGCAGAAAAGAAAGTCGCCAAGCTGATCATGGATGACATTGATTTTGCTGCTAATGCCAGCATCACAGAGCTAGCCGAAGGTGCTCAAGTGAGTGAAGCCACCATCACACGTTTTGCTAAAGCGATCGGTTGCAGCAACGTACGTGATATGAAGATTAAGTTGGCTCAGACGCTAACCGTTGGCCAGCGCTTTATCCTCGAACCTGTTGACCAAACGGGTTATCAAGGTATCTACGAATCAATCAAGCAGAGCCTAGATATCAACCGAACTCTGTTCAAAGAGCAAGACGTTGAAACTGCAGTGAACTGGCTACATAACGCCAGACAGATCATTGCTATCGGCATGGGTGGCGGTTCGACCATTGCTTCTCAAGAGCTGCAACATCGACTGTTTCGTTTAGGCTACCCAGTGGTGTCGTACAACGACGGCTTGATGTCACGTATGGTAGCCGCCACGGCAGATGCCAATGATGTGATGGTGATGATTTCAGCGACAGGTTTTACACCAGTGATCACCGAAACCGCCGAATTAGCCAAGCAGTACGGACTTAAGATCATCGCGATTACCCCACAAGACACACCGCTGGCAAAAATTGCGGATATCTTGTTGCCAATCAAACATATGGAAACCGACTTCATCTACAAACCATCGGCTTCTCGCTACGCTATGTTGGCGTTAGTGGATGTGCTTTCGATGGGCATGGCGGTCAATCACAAGAACCGTTCGCGCGATAAACTGCGTCGCTTAAAGGTAGCGCTCGATTCTTATCGAGGCGGTGGCGATAGACAGCCTCTCGGTGACTAACGAATCAAGGATAGAATGAGCTTAAATTCACGCGCGCGGCAGTCCTTTACCAGTTCGTATAAGCTCATTTCCAATCCTGTGATTTCGATACCAGCATCCATTAGTCGACAGATTGCCAGATTCTTGTTGAGCGCCGTTCGCGAGCTAACACAGTCGCCAACTACCTGAACCTTGTACCCAAGTTCCAACAACCCCATTGCGGTTTGATAAACACAAATATGAGCCTCAATACCACATACTAACCAAGTCTCTACATCCTTGTCATGATTAGAATCAGCGTACTGCTTTGCTTTCAACAAACACCGCAACAAATACTACAATAGAACAAATACAATGTTTGTTATGTTTTATTTTTCAATTAGTTAGGTAAACCCGCTCTCACTTCAACCTTAAAAAACATCGTTTTATTTAGCAAATTTAACCTTTTGTCAATATGTGAATTTTATTTATAAAGAATATAACCAACAAATATGACCTTACCTCTTGATAAATCAAGGGCTACAGATAGTCACTTTATCAATGAAAAAATAGGTTTCATTTGTGAGGGTTTTATAAATCATTCGTCAGCGATACCGTGATTTACATCACAGGATGAGTAAACAAGGTATTATCATGAAAAAATCAGTATTAGCACTCGGCTTAATCGGTTTAGTTTCACTTCCAACTTTTGCAGCAAGCACAGATGGTGGCGCGTATGTAGGTGGTGGACTTAGTGTCTATCAAGATTCCGATACAGATGGTCACGGTAATTTAGATTCAGATGGTATGGGTTATAACCTATACGGTGGTTACCAATTCAACCGTATTGTTGGCGTAGAGCTTGGCTACAACGATTATGCAGATTACAAAAATGGCGCAGAAAAACTCTCGCCAACCTCTATTTCTGCATCAGCGAATATCGGTTATACGTTTGACAACACTATTCGTCCATTCGTGTTGGCTGGTCTAAGCTCTGTTGACCTACACGCGAACCAAGCGGCAAACTATGGGGACGACAGCGGTACTGGCTTCCACTTTGGCGTCGGTGTTGAATACACGCCGATTGAACACTTAACACTTCGCCTTATTTCACAAGCTGACGCGGTGAGTGTTGATGACTATTCCTATCAAGGTTCTCTCAAAAACGATGACCACACACTAGCATTCAACAGTGTTAGCTTCGGTGGTTCATACAACTTCTAATGTGCTCCTCACGGCCACGTTGTAAGTAAATAACTCAAATACACTTTGCTACTCTGCCCTATGATAAGGCAGCACAGTAAAGTGAATTTTTGTATCTATGTAACGATTCAACTTACAAAGCCATACAGTAATAGGTACAAAACTACGGAATAATGCTCACGAACGGTCGAAAGGTCGCAAAACAAAAGTTATTGATACTGGCATGACATTAAAGAGTGAGTAACGAAGATGAATAAGATAACAAAATCAGCATTAGCACTGGGTTTAATCAGCGCAGTTTCTCTTCCCGCTTTAGCAGCAGGTACTGACGGCGGTGCTTACATTGGTGGCGGTCTTGGCGTATCCCAAGATTCTGATACTGATGGTCAAGGTAATTTAGATTCAGATGGCATGGGCTACAACCTATACGGCGGCTACCAATTCAACCGTATCGTAGGTGTTGAACTTGGCTACAACGATTACGCAGACTACAAAAAGGGGGCTGCAAAACTGTCTCC
The DNA here is from genome assembly GCF_041464685.1 of Vibrio sp. 10N.237.312.B06. Taxonomy (NCBI): domain Bacteria; kingdom Pseudomonadati; phylum Pseudomonadota; class Gammaproteobacteria; order Vibrionales; family Vibrionaceae; genus Vibrio; species Vibrio sp. 10N.237.312.B06. The sequence goes on along the minus strand of NZ_JBFSPI010000003.1, from coordinate 76,444 downwards.
GACGTCTATTTCGTTGTCAGCAAATCTTGGTTACACATTCGACAACACAATCCGCCCATTCGTATTGGCTGGTTTAAGCTCTGTTGACCTAAACGCAAACAAGAGCGCTGGTTACAATGATGATAGCGGTACAGGTTTCCACTTTGGTCTAGGTGTTGAATACACGCCAATCGAACATCTAACACTACGTCTAATTTCACAAGCAGACGCAGTGAGTGTTGAAAACGACTACGGCTTTAAGAAAGAAGACAAAACACTAGCATTCAGCAGCCTTAGCTTCGGTGGTTCTTACAACTTCTAATGTGATTGAACCACATAGAATAAGCTGAATTTACTAATTCGCTTTGCTGTTCCACCTTGTCATGAAGGTCACTCAGTAAAGTGAATTTTTTGTATCTTCACAACCTATCGCGTCATGTCACTTTTGCCAGTTTATCGCTCACCGTTACTTATTTGAGCTTTATGCGTTGATATTAGAGCTTTCTTGGTAGCGAGACTAAAATAAAGAGATAAGATACGCAGGAAAAAAGACCTATGAATCTACCAAGCTTAAACATGTCGATAAACAAGCTGCCCTTTGTGTTGGCTGTGTATTATCTGCTTATCATCAACATCCCTCTCTCCCTAGAACTGTTTAGTATTGTTCAGGCATCAAAGTCTGAAAGTATCGCGTTTCTTATATCCATCCCGATCTTCTTCCTTGCTGCTTTTAATTTCATCTTCCAAGTCTTTAATTGGCCGATATTCTCCAAACCGTTTTTCATCTTATTACTGATCACCTCAACCTTAGTCAGCTACAGCATGTTCAATTACGGCATATTCGTCGACTACGGGATGATAGAGAATGTGTTTGAGACCAATAGTGGTGAAGCAGCAAGCTATGTAAGTACCCACTCCATCTTATGGTTACTTGCCATGGGCGGTATTCCATCGATCATCCTGTTGTTCACCAAACTTGAAAAAGAATCTTGGAAAGATTTCTTTGTCTGGAAATCGATTGGGCTGCTCTCCTCCTTGATCGTCATTGCCATTATTGCCGGGCTTTTCTACAAAGATTACGTATCGATTGGTCGTAATCATTCGCACATCAAAAAGATGATCATCCCGACCGAGTATGTGTCATCAACGGTTAAATATATCAATAACACCTACATAAAACAGCCCATCCCTTATCAAGAGTTAGGGTTAGATGCGAAGCAAACAGCACAAGCCAAAGCGGCAACCAAACCAACATTATTAGTGTTTGTTCTTGGTGAAACCGCACGCGTGTACAACTACCAATATCATGGCTATGAGAGAGAAACCAACGCTCATACCAAGCCTTACAACCCGATATTTTTCTCTGATGTTCAGTCGTGCGGAACAGCCACCGCGGTTTCTGTGCCATGTATGTTCTCGAACATGAATCGCAGCAACTACGATCGCGACAAAGCCTACAACCAAGATAACGTGGTCGACATTATGAACCGCGCGGGCATTCACTCTATCTGGCGAGAGCATGATGGGGGAGACAAGACGGTCGCACACCGAATCAAAGAGATGACGCTCGTCGCAAAGGACAGCGATCCATTCTGTAATAACGACGTATGCTACGACACAGCTATGCTAGAGAACTTCGAACAAGATACTCAAGAACTCAAGCAAGATAGCATCATTTTCTATCATATTTCGGGGTCTCACGGGCCTACTTACTTTGAACGTTACCCCGACGAACATAAGAAGTTTACGCCAGACTGCGCTCGCGCTGATATTGAAAACTGCACCAAAGAGCAAGTGGTTAACACCTACGACAACACCATCTTGTACACAGATTTCTTTCTCTCACAGGCTATTCAAAAGCTAGAGAAACTCACTGATAAGTACAACGTGGCGCTGATGTACATTTCCGATCATGGTGAATCTTTAGGGGAAAACGGCGTCTACCTACATGGCATGCCTTATTCATTGGCACCGAAAGAGCAAACCCATGTGCCTATGATCGTGTGGATGTCTGATGGTTTTGCCGAGCAGAAAGGGATAAACCAAACCTGCTTGAGAAAGGCAGGCAAAGAACAGAGCTTCTCCCAAGACAATCTGTTTGACTCACTGCTTGGTCTAATGGACGTACAAACTAAAGAATATCGAGAGAACCAAGATATTTTTGCTTCTTGTCGCTAGTGCTTTTGCTTATGTAAACCATCGGAAAACTCAAGTTGCCTGAGCAAGCTCTCCTCAACTTCCCCTAAAAAGAAAAGACCTCGGTCTTTTTTTTTTTCGTCGCTAACATGGAGCCAGAGTGCTAATTTATAACGACGAAACAATGAGCTACATTTAATAGACACAATAATGGAAGAGTCCGTCGTGCTCCAAAGACCAACCTGTCTTATTAGACTTAATCTCACTCACATCGCTCATTGAGCTTACCAAGATTAAGCTCAGTTCAATACGGCACCTGAATGGCGCCTAATATCAATGTTTACGTCATATCATTAAGGACAAATGAATGGACGCTTTCATAATTTCAAGCTGGCAATTTTCTGAGGGTGTGGCACATGAACACACCACCAGCCCAGCCTCATTCGAGCAATCAACTTGGTATCACTGCCAAAGAGATGCTGACGGTTTGAGAGAATGGCTCCACAGTAATACGGTTCCAAATGCCATCATCGATTCATTACTCACCGATGACACCCGCCCTCGGTTCGAACAGTTTGGCCACGACTGTTTTTTGATGATTCTGCGAGGCATTAATCTAAACGAAGGTGCTAACCCTGACGACATGCTTAGCCTACGCATCTTATGGTACAAAGGCACTTTAATATCGACACGTAAAGTTCCTTCAAAAGCGGTCAGTAATCTGATATCTGATCTCATTCAAAACCAAGGCCCTACATCATTACCTGATGTGTTGTTGGGCATGATCCGTGGAATCAACCACAGTATTTCAACCTTCCTAGCACCCGTCGAACTATTAATTGACGAGTTAGAATCTAAATCCAATATCGACATAAGATCCATTAACGCTCTACATTCAAGGCTACTCAGACTAAGGCGTTATTTGAAGCCACAGAAATACGTTTTTGAAGATTTAATGAGTGACCTACCTGCACCATTGAGTAAGCACAACAGTCATATAAAGAACAGCCTTGATACCATCCTGAGAATTAACGAGTCTGTTGAGTTTTACATCGAACAAATTAATGTATTTTTAGCGAGCCTAAGTCAGCAACAAGCTGAAAAAATGAATAGAAATACGTACCTATTTTCTATCATTGCAGGTATTTTCCTCCCTGCTGGGTTTTTCACCGGTTTACTAGGTGTCAATATCGCGGGGATACCCGGAACAGATAACCCAATAGCATTCCCACTATTTTGCGTTGGGCTGCTCGTAGTCATAGCGGCAGAGGTCATTATTTTGAAAAAATTGAGGTTTATTTAATGGTTGAGTTTTTGCAATCCAATATGTGGCTTAGACAAGTAGTTTTAGGTTTACTTCTTATCACTGTGTATTGGGTGATCAAACGCTTAGGTAAGAACTGGATAGAAACATTAGCGGAAAATAAGCGTGTCGAATTGAAGCGAAAGCAGTTCGTGATTAAGTGTTTCAATATTGTTCTGTTTCTACTCTTCATCGCTGTGTTTACGATTGTTCTTAACTTGGGTTTTGGTGATATTTCGCTGTTCTTATCATCCATATTTGCGGTGCTGGGTGTCGCTTTATTCGCGCAATGGTCCATTCTAAGTAACCTCACAGCCAGCGTACTAATATTTTTTGTCTTCCCTTATCGCATTGGCGACAGAGTAAGAGTCGCGGAGAAAGACGAAGACATCAGCGGTGTGATCATCGATATCACCATGTTCCACGTTATTCTTCGACACAGTTCGGGTAACATTATCACCTACCCCAACAACCTGATTTTACAAAAAGGCGTGATAAAGGTTTTGGTTGAACCTGAAGCAAAAAGTGAAGCTTCAATAAGGTAACAGGCCTAACACCGAATACCTATGCCAAACAAGGTGGGTTAACGATTGATGTGTATGGAGGAGTGAGATCAGAGTAACCCACTCTTTGTCTATAACGCACATTCTTTCTATAGCGAAGGCTCTGTCTGTTGTGTCCCATTAGCCGCAAGTTTTATTGAGTTTAGATTTGCGACTAAATATACTGGGGGCATCATCAGACGGAGGACAAAAATGAATAATAAAAACAAACATATAGTTTTAATTCATGGTCTATATATGCCTGCGTTGATCATGCAATATCTGGATAGAAACTTCAAAAAACGCGGCTTTACAACGCACAAGTTTGCCTACAACTCGCTGCGTTTCCCTTCTGCAGCCAAACGTCTCAATCGTTTCGTGAATGCTCGTTTTAATGAGTATGATGAGGTCTATTTTTTCGGTCACTCACTGGGTGGCTTGCTGATTCGTCATTACTTTAAATTCTACCAACCACACTTCGCCGACACCTGCATTATTACAGCAGGCACTCCGCACAATGGGGCAACCATCGCCAAAACACTGTCTAATCATGGGCTTGGATTTATATTTGGTTCGAGCAAAATGATTTTAAGCGATGGCTTGGGTGACTACGATATTGATGTGCCGATTGGCGTAATTACGGGTACCTACGACGCCGGAGTAGGACGGATTGTTCTGGGAAGAAACCCAGGGGATGGTACGGTCACTCTCGAAGACGCCAACCTGAGAGGAGCCACTGATACTTACGCCCTCAAACTCAACCACACTGCGCTTGTCTACTCCAAGGAAGTCGTAACACTGTCGGCTCAGTTCATTGAACACAGAGCTTTTAAGGACGCTTCATAGCTTTGTTCAGTAGCTGTTTTTCGTTAACTTTTGTACGTTGACTCCTGTATCGAGCTCTTGTTCTCTTATTTGTGATAGATAAAAACAAAAATACCACTCTGCGATAAGAGTGGTATTCGAAGATCCATTACTGGAAATGAGCGCTTGCTATACTTTCTATACTTGCTACAGACGATTCACTCGGGTTGGTAAGAACACCTCGCCCAACATGCATCGCACCGAACCACCGCCGATGTCTTCGATCGTTTTCACGTTAAATGGTAGTAGCTTACCGTGTGTCGAAAGCTGAGCTAACTGAGCTGGAGAAAACGCATCGTAAGCCGATTGAGACATCGCGATCACCTTGTCGCCATTCACAGTTTCAAGCTGAAGGATGTTGCCACAAAAACGATTCATCTGATCGATTGAGATAGAGATAACTTGCTTGTCTTTGGCAAGAGACTTCACAACAAAGCGGCGCTCAAACTCTGGGATCACTTCATCACAGATCACGCAGAAGTTATCACCAATCGCCATCATCACATTGGTATGGTAAATCGGTTGACCAGACGGTAATGCCGTTTGGAACGAGACCACGCGAGAGTAGCCAATGCGCTTCGCGTAATCTTCCAATACTTCGCGATCACAACGTTGTGAAAGCGCAGCATAAATGGTCTTGTTGATATGGTCGATCACCATCACGCCTGTGCTCTCTAGATAAGAACCTTGAGCAACGTACGACTCCATAGACTCACTGTGATTAACAATGCGACCAGACGCTTCCAACGCTTCAATAAGTGCATTCGGCTTAACTTCATTTTGACGGTTTTCACACGCCATAGGGAAAGTGAATAGGCTTCCATCACTACAAGTACTGAACCAGTTGTTTGGGAACACTGCGTCAGGGGTTTCAACACCCAGTTCCGGATAATCAAACTCTACAACTTGCACACCTTCTTTACGTAGCGAAACCACCATAGCCTTAAACTCGGCCATCGTTTCTAACTTTACCTCAGCTTCAGTCAGATCGACTCTGTGCTGAAACTCGTTATCACGGGCTGTTTCTTCGTTAAATTTAAATTCTTTTGGCGGCACCATAACAACGCAATTTGCGTTTTGAACATTAGTAATATGCAGTGATTTTTTGTGTAGGTTTAACATTTTAACCGTCCCTATCTTTTATTTACCTCAGAATTGTAAACAACTTGTTACGACAAAATTCACTGAAAATCACAATGATTTGAATATTTATCCCAAGTAATTACTGCGAATTTTAGATTAGTCGGTAATTTTTACTGCAAGATAACAGCACATCAGAAAGAACCAACTGTATGCATATTCGTTAAAGAATTTACTGGATAAATATTCTCATTTCATTTTTCAACTCCACACGAGTTTTGATTACAATTTAATCCATTTAACGTTAGGATTATCACCGTTGCATAACCATCAATTACGTTTGAAATAAGCTTAACTTTTCCTGTCTAATTCAATCTAAAATTAGCTTCATGAAAGACACTCTTTGGAAGTGTTCTGTGTCGCTTAAACCAAGTACTTACATAAGAACTAAACAAAAATCTATCGAATGGCTTAATACTTATAAGAACGCGTTGGCACTTATATAATTTCAAACTAAAACTGAAAAATTCAAATCAAGACTATAAAAACAAAGCTGCACATCACGATGCTCTAGCATCAAAGATGCAGTAGCTTATAAAGGGAAAACTATGTACAAGAAATTTGAAGGCTTTACTGAAGCCTTTCCAAAGGGAGAGCCGATACAACCTCCTACTGGAATACTGGCATTCTGCCGCCATTACACACGAGGTTTTGAAAAGCCGTTGATCTTGCTCGGATTGATGAGCATGACCATCGCGATCATCGAAGTTGCGCTGTTCGGTTACATGGGTCAACTGGTTGACTGGCTATCAACCAGCAACCCGGACACTTTCTTAGCAGACAACGAGTCGACACTGATGGGGCTCGGCGTTCTGCTGTTGGTCGTGATGCCAATCTTGATCAGTGTTTACTCACTACTGCTTCACCAAACTTTGCTGGGCAACTACCCAATGTCGATTCGTTGGTTAGCGCACCGCTACCTTTTGAAGCAAAGCCTGTCCTTTTATCAAGATGACTTCGCCGGACGTGTCGCGACCAAAGTGATGCAAACCTCGCTCGCGGTACGTGAAACCGTGACCAAAATGGTTGATGTGTTTGTTTACGTGACGGTTTACTTTACAGCGATGCTGTTCATGCTCGCGGAATCGGATTGGCGCTTAATGGCTCCAATGTTGATTTGGTTGTTCATTTACGTTGGCATTCAACTGCACTTCGTACCAAAGCTGAAAGACGTGTCTTCAGAACAAGCGGATGCACGCTCACTGATGACAGGACGCATTGTTGATAGCTACACCAACATCGCTACGGTCAAACTTTTCTCTCATAGTAAAAGAGAAACCGAGTACGCTGAAGAAGGGATGGAAGGCTTCCTAGACACAGTCCATCGCCAAATGCGCTTGGTTACTGGCTTCAACATCTGCGTTGAATTCGCGAACTACTTGTTGGTGTTCAGCATTGCGGGTATCTCTATCTACCTATGGTTAGACAACGCGATCACCGTGGGTGCGATTGCGATTGCGGTCAGCTTAGCTCTGCGTATTAACGGCATGTCGAAATGGATCATGTGGGAAATCGGTGGTCTGTTTGAGAACCTTGGTACCGTGATTGACGGCATTAAAACTCTGTCTAAGCCTATCGCTATCGAAGACAAGAAAGACGCAAAGCCTTTGGACGTTCCACAAGGCGGTATCAACTTCGACAACGTGAGCTTTAACTACGGTGAGAATAAGGGTGTGATTAACAACCTTAACCTCAACATTAAACCGGGGGAAAAAGTCGGCTTGGTTGGCCGTTCAGGGGCAGGTAAATCGACATTAGTTAACTTGCTACTGCGTTTCCACGACGTAGAAAGCGGTCGTATCCTGATTGATGACCAAGTGATCTCAGATGTCACGCAAGATTCACTGCGCAGTAACATCGGCATGGTGACTCAAGATACCTCACTGCTGCACCGTTCGATCAAAGACAACATTCTTTACGGTCGTCCTGAGGCAACAGATGAAGAAGTGTATGCCGCAACCAAACAGGCACATGCTCATGAGTTTATCGAAACGCTAACCGACCCGTTTGGCAACGTTGGTTACGATGCTCAAGTGGGTGAACGTGGCGTCAAGCTTTCTGGTGGTCAGCGTCAACGTGTCGCTATCTCACGTGTACTTCTGAAGAATGCTCCGCTGTTGGTTCTAGATGAAGCAACATCAGCTCTCGATTCAGAGGTTGAAGCTGCGATACAAGAGAGCTTGATTGAACTAATGGAAGGCAAAACGGTTATCGCGATTGCACACCGTTTATCGACGATTGCAGCAATGGACCGTTTGATCGTACTCGACCAAGGTAATATCGTTGAAGAAGGCACGCACCAAGAGCTGATTCACCAAAATGGTATCTATGCTCAATTGTGGAATCACCAGACTGGTGGCTTTATTGGTGATGATCTTGAACAGACAACGAGCGCTTAATTTATATTCCATTTTAAAAGTGCGGCGTAATTCACACCAAAATGTTAATTGGCGGTAAATTACACATGGCAGAATGTTATGTCGTAATCATATAATGACATTAACAGCAATGACGCTTCGCTTGCGCGTTCTGGAATAAGGCTAGACTTCGGGGGGAGGCTAGCCTTTTTTATGCCTGTTGATCTTCGTCCCTTTCTCATCTGTTTTCCTTTGTCCCATAAACTTCATCGATCCTTTTGTTTTTTTCTTGGCGTTTTTTTCTTAAAATGCGCGCAGTATTCTTTCTAGAGATCAACCATGAACAAAAGTGTCTTAACTAACGTTATTGCGTTAGCACTGCTTGCTGGCGGCTATGCGACAGCAAACCAATACTTGCTTTATGCAGGCCTATTCGCCTTTTCTGGTGCTATCACCAACTGGCTTGCGATTCACATGTTGTTCGAAAAAGTACCCGGCTTATACGGTTCTGGTGTTATTCCAGCACGCTTTGAAGAGTTCAAGGCTGCAATCAAGCAACTAATGATGGAACAGTTCTTTACTGAAAGTAACATCGACCGCTTCCTTAGCTGTGAGATGACCGGAAAATCGCTCAATCTAGAGCCCGTAATTAAAAAGATCGACTTTAACCCAGCATTCGATTCACTGGTTCATGTTATCGAAAACTCACAGTTTGGTGGCATGTTGGCGATGGTTGGTGGCACAGAAGCACTACAGCCAATGAAGGCGCCATTTGTTGAGAAGATGCAAGAGTCTGTGATTGAAATCAGCAAGAGTGATTCGGTAAAAAATGCCATCAAGGATGAACTTGAATCACCTGCGATGATGGATGAAATCAAAGAGAACATTGAAGCGATCATCGATCAGCGCTTGAATGAACTGACACCAAAACTGGTTAAAGAGATGGTTCAGACCATGATCAAGAAACACCTTGGTTGGTTGGTCGTTTGGGGTGGGGTATTCGGCGGTGTGATTGGTTTAATCTCTGCCGCAATTACGCTGTAAGGCGGAGAAGTTTATCCGATTGCTCTTTATCTGACGTTCAACAAAAATGGAAGCTTATTGGCTTCCATTTTTTATATCTAAATAACCTTGGTAAGGCGAAAGCAGGTCACTATTTTATGGTGGCCAACAACTCAGGGTTAACACCAAAGCCCTTCTTGTGTTCTTCAATCACCACTTCGCTGCGTGTCTGAATCACACCTGGCAGGGTACCCAATTTCGTTGCCATAAACGCTTGGTACGCCTTCATGTCTTTTACTCGAACCTTGATCATGGTGTCAAAATCCCCCGACAGCGAATAGCACTCTTCGACTTCAGGCATCGTTTCAACCGCTTGGGCAAATTTATCAAAAATTGAAAAACTGGTTTGATCGAGGCGAATATGGATAAACACTTGGACATCGAGCCCCAACTTTTCTGAACAAAGCTCAGCATGATAACCAGTGATGTAGCCCACTTTTTCCAATCGCTTCAACCTATCAGAGCAAGGTGAAGTTGTTAGGTTGACCTGTTTCGCTAGTTCAACAACGGGCAAACGGCCTTTCATATGCAGAATTCTTAGTATCTCTTTATCGATACGATCGAGTTGATGCTGAGACATAATATTCCTTAAACATTCTAGATTGCGCTCAGTATATTCCATACTAAGAGCAATCGAAGAAAACCTTGCTCACACATTTAGAAAACTAAATAGACCATTCCTATTCACGTTAAATATAAAACCGAACGGAGCGATAACAACCCTTATAAATCAAACTCCAGTTATTAACAAATTATTATAGAAATGACCCGATTAACAAATAAGTTGAGCCAGAAACGAAAGAAAGGATATAGGCCAAAGTGAATAATAGAATTCTCAAAGAGAAAGGATGACTCTATTATGAAAACGCAAGAACTCGCATATAAACCTTACGGAATCGGTTCATGGACACACGTAACGGTATCAAAAGATGTTGCCCAAGCACTCGCAAGTGAATACTCAAACTATGGCTGGGAAGTTAAGATTGATGGTAATGTCGTCGAGGCAGAACCTTCACTAAAAGCGGCATAAAAAACGAAAAAACCTCCATCAGGGAGGTTTTTAAATCTAAGTTAGTAAGCACTTACTACAATCTAAGCCAGACCAACTTGGGGAACTGCAGTTCCTGTTTCACAACGACAGTTACACGTTCGACAGAAGTGTTGAGTTTCCATGTCGTAGTACAGGTTTCCACTAAATAGCTTTGACGTCCATTGCATCATACGGCCAGAGGTTGTCTCAGGCTCAGATTCACAACGTTTCATTATAGACTTATGTAGTGTTGTTTTTTTACATCCTTTGCAATAGAGATCAGGCATACCTTTGTCCTATAGGTCTTTAGTGGTTACTGATAATTGACACATGATGTCCAATTCAGTGTAATAATTCACCGAGCTAATAACAAAAGTGAGCGCCAAGTTCAAAAAATAGCCATTTTATCGGTTATTTTTTGACATCAAGCGCTATGAAAAGCCTTTATCTTCTATTTATTTCCCTTCTATCATTTGGTTTCGATTTACATTGTAAACCTCATAACAGCCGTGCTTCTTCTGTATCCTACTGGTTTTTTATAAGACAAAGGTAGTGCCCACATAAAAAAATAGAGCCACCGAAGTGACTCTATTACTTTTATTTTTCAATTTCTTTTTACAATTGCTTTTTAGCTAATGTTCTTTGCTAATTCACATATGTTTTACAATGTAAATTAGTCTAGCTCAACTAAGTTCTTCTTGAACTCAGCGTGTTGCTTTTTCACTTCGTCTTCTGGCTCACCAGTCATTAGACTCACAATAACGATAGAAAGCGTCGATAGGATGATTCCCGGTACGATTTCGTAAACATCGAACCAACCGCCCGTGAACTGCTTCCAAAGTACAATCGTAACACCACCAACCACGATACCCGCTAGAGCGCCGTTACGGTTCATACGAGACCAGTATAGGCTTAATACGATTGCTGGGCCGAATGCAGCACCAAAACCAGCCCATGCGTAAGATACAAGGCCAAGTACTGAGCTGTCTGGTGTCATCGCCAGAACAAGAGCAACAAGAGAAATTAGAATAACCGCGAAACGGCCGACACGAACAATCTCTTCTGACGTTGCGTCTTTCTTCAAAACTTGCTTATACAGGTCTTCTGCCATTGCAGATGAAGAAACAAGAAGTTGTGAATCCGCAGTACTCATGATTGCCGCTAGAATGGCAGCAAGTAGGATGCCGGCGATTACTGGGTGGAACATCGCGTTCACAAGAAGCATGAAGATCTTCTCGCCATCGTCTAGCTTAGGTGCGCCAGAGTTCGTCACATAGATTAGACCAACAAGACCCACAAGCATTGCACCAATCATAGACAGTGCAGTCCAGATAACGGCAATGCGGCGCGCTGTTGTCAGGTCTTTATTACTACGTGTTGCTTTGAAACGTGCAAGGATGTGTGGTTGACCGAAGTAACCCAAACCCCATGCCGCTAGTGAGATGATCGCAATAGCAGACAGTGGTTCACCCTTCGCATCATTCCATAGCGTTAGCAGCTCTGGGTTGATGTTGTGTAGGTCGCTAGAAAGCTGACCTAGGCCACCGTTCATTGCCGCGATTGGTACAATCAATAGCGCTGCAGACATGAGTAGACCTTGAACCAAGTCAGTCCAAGATACCGCTAGGAAACCACCAAACAGAGTGTACGAAACTACACAGACTGTACCGATAATTACCGCTGTTGTGTAATCAAGGCCGAATACCGTTTCAAACAATTTACCACCTGCTACCAAGCCTGAACTTGTGTAGAAAAGGAAGAATAAAAGGATAAAGAAAGCAGAAATTGTTTGGATCAGCTTAGAATTATCATTGAAACGACGAGATAGGAACTCAGGCAGCGTCAGTGATTCAGTCGTAATGCTGTAAGTACGTAGACGTTTTGCACTGATTAACCAGTTTGCCCAAGTACCAACAAGTAGACCACCAGCAAGCCAAAATGCTTCAAAGCCAGCAGCGTAAGCGTAACCTGGCAGGCCAAGTAGCAACCAACCACTCATGTCTGATGCGCCAGCAGAAAGTGCAGCAGGCCATGGGCCTAACGAACGACCACCTAGGAAGTAGTCTGTTGAGTTAGATGTACGTTTGTAAGCAATAACACCGATCGCTAGCATCATAATTAGATACGCAATGAACGTCGTCGTTATTGCAAAACTGTTTTCTATCATTTGATAGTCCTCATTTTGTAGAAAGCCTTCCATGCCTAATTCAATGCAAGACACTCACCGTAAGGCAAGCGAGTGCATTGAGTTAGGTATTGAGGCTCCAAGGCACTATGAATTAAATCCAAAGATGGAGAAAACCCAACAATGGAAAAAACCAAAAATACTTAGAGCCAATTTTACTGAAGGTTAGTGAGCTTCGCTTCCAAGTTCGAGCAAGGTCGCGTTACCGCCCACGGCTGTTATATTTATAGTTCGCGTACGCTCGGTAATGAAGCGCAGCGATAGGTGTGGATCATTAGCAACATTCATTGTCGCCAGATCCGTTTCAGCTACTAAACCGACGATTGCACCGTCACGCTTAGCAAGCTGTAAATTGATAGCTTGTGCCGTTTGCGAGTTACCTACGTAACCCACGCTACGTACATCGCAAGACAACAACTGTTGAGCAGCGTCATACGAGGCAACTTGCACCAAGTTAGTTGGCAAGTTCGCCGACTTAGCTGCGTCTGCAACTAAGGTATTGAACTGCACATCATCACTGCACAATTGGACGCTGTTACCTGCCAATAGCGCGGCAGTAATCAAAGCCATTGCAGTTTGCAGCGCTGGCACTTTCACTTCGCAATCATCAACAATCACCAAAGCCACACCGCGACCTGCGGCATATAGCTCATTGGTTTCGCCCGTAGGACCTGCCATTAGGTGATGTTCAGAAAGCAGTGCAGACGCTTGCTCTAGATGATAAGTCGCCACCATCGCCAAAGGCGCAGATTGACTTTCGATCTCTGATTTAAGCGCAAGTACCTGAGCACTCTTGTAATCAAAATAGGTAAGATTCCATTGTTCCCACGCTAGCAAAGCATCAGAAAAACCTGTCACTTGATGAACCATGATAATGCTCCTTATGCCTTGTCTTGTGATTGAGAGAAATGAACATCAGTAAAGCGGTATAGGTAGTGAGGACCACCCGCTTTAGGGCCAGTACCTGACAAACCTTGACCACCAAATGGTTGAACACCAACAACGGCGCCCACTTGATCACGGTTAATGTAGCAGTTACCCACACGAACGTGTTTTTCGATCCAACGGTAAGTTGTCTCGTTACGGCTGTGGATACCCATGGTTAAGCCAAAGCCCGTTTGGTTGATTTGGTCTACCACTTGCGCTAGCTCACTCGCTTTGAAGCGAACAATGTGTAGCACTGGGCCAAACTGTTCTTCTTTCAAGCAGCTGATGTCATCAATTTCAAAAGCACTTGGTGGAACAAAATCACCATGTTCACAATCACTACCTAGAGAAAGTTGAGCCACCTTCTTCTGGGTATTGGTCATGTTTTCTAAGTGCGCCATTAGCTTCTGTTTCGCGTTTTGGTCGATAACAGGGCCAACATCGGTTTTATGAAGGTGTGGAATGCCAACACTCAGCTCGTCCATTGCACCGTGAATCAATCCAACCACGCGGTCTGCTATGTCTTCTTGGATGTAAAGCACACGTAGTGCAGAACAGCGCTGACCTGCTGAAGCGAATGCTGAACGAATCACATCACGAACTACCTGTTCAGGCAGTGCAGTACTGTCGACGATCATCGCATTCTGGCCGCCTGTCTCCGCAATAAACGGAACTGGCTTAGCATTACGAGTGGCTAATGACACATTGATACGCTGTGCCGTTGGTGTAGAACCAGTAAAGGCAACGCCCGCAATCGCATCATGACTGGTGAGCGCACTGCCGATCTCAGCACCGCGACCCGGTAGTAGCTGAATCGTGCCAGCAGGGAAGCCCGCTTCATTCATCAGTTCAACCGCACGAGCAGCAATCAAGCTTGTTTGCTCGGCAGGCTTAGCCACAACCGTATTACCCGCCACTAGTGCTGCAGTAATTTGGCCAAGGAAGATAGCTAGAGGGAAGTTCCAAGGGCTGATACAAACGAACACACCACGACCTTGTCGAGAAGCGATTCGTGTTTGGCCATCAAAACCTTTTAGTTCGAAACCTTGTAGATTGTCAGCTTGTTTTGCGTAGTAACGACAGAAATCGACTGCTTCACGTACTTCATCAACACTATCGTGAATTGTCTTACCCGCTTCTTGATGACAAATCGCCACCAGCTCAGCGAGGTTGTCTTCCATCAAGTCAGCCAACTTATCAAGCGCTGCCGCTTTGGTTTCAACTGAAGTTGCGTTCCAATCAGCAAATGCTGCATCTGCGCCAGTGATCGCTGCGGAAACATGATCAAGGTTAGCAAAAGCCACCTGACCCACATTAATACGACGATCGTAAGGTGCCGTCACTTGCTCAACGTTCTGATCAGCCTTGATCATGCTTTCGGCAAGAGATTCCCCGTTGATCACAGGGCCCGCAGTCCATTGGTTGTTTAAGAAGCCTTTTACTTGCTCTTCAAACTGATGCGCTTCGCTTTCAATATCAATGTTCACACCGTAAGAGTTTTTACGCTCAGGGAATACCGCTGGAGGCAGAGGAATCTTAGTGTTGTGCAGCGTATCGAACGCCAGAAGCATATCGACAGGGTGTTGCGTCAGCTCATCCACAAGGCAACGCGCATCAACTAAACGGTGTACAAACGAGCTGTTTGCGCCGTTTTCTAGCAAGCGACGTACTAAGTATGGGAGTAGATCTTTATGGCTACCAACCGGTGCGTAGATACGTACCGACTGTTGGTAAGCTTCCATCGCATGGTTGTACAGAGAATCACCCATGCCGTGTAAGCGTTGGAATTCAAAGTCTTTATGGTCGGTCATGACAGCAATAGCAGAAACTGTATGAGCATTGTGGCTCGCAAACTGCGGGAAGATATTGCCGCGAACACTTGGGCTCAATAGGTAACGCGCACAAGCAAGGTAAGCTACGTCTGTCGCTTCTTTACGTGTGTAAACTGGGTAATCAGTAAAGCCAGCTTGTTGCGACCATTTGATTTCGCTGTCCCAGTAAGCACCTTTAACTAAGCGAAGCGGGATCAAATCACCCTGCTCTTTCGCTAGGCGGTTTAGCCATACTAGAACCGGTAGTGCACGCTTTGAGTAAGCTTGAATAACCAGACCAAATTTACCCCAACCTTTTACAAGGTCAGTGCGGTACAGTTTTTCGAATAATTTAAGAGAAAGCTCTAGGCGATCCGCTTCTTCCGCATCAATCGTAATCGCAACGTCTAGCTCTACTGCGCGGCGCAATAGCTGCTCTAACGTGTCGCAAAGTTCCGTCAATACGCGGTCTTCATTCGCCACTTCATAACGTGGGTGAAGCGCAGAAAGCTTGATAGATACCGATGGCGCAGGGCTCGATTTTGAAGAGACCTTCGATTCTGGAGAAACATAGTTGTCTCGACCTACGGCTTCAATCGCCATTAGGTAATCTTTGAAGTATTTGTTTGCGTCTGCAGTGGTCAGTGCCGCTTCACCTAGCATGTCGTATGAGTAGGTAAAACCTTTATCACGCATAGACTTACCGTTCTTCTGCGCTTCAGCAATGCTGCGGCCAAGAACAAATTGGTGACCCATCACCTTCATTGCTTGGTGCATCGCTTTGCGAATTACCGGCTCAGAAAGCTTGTTCACTAAACGGTTAACCGCTTGACCTGCACTCTGCTCTTTAGATGAAAGTCCAACCACCTTGCCTGTTAGCATTAATCCCCAAGTGGATGCGTTAACAAATACTGAGTCTGAATTCTTTAGGTGAGATTTCCAATCCGCAACGCTTAGTTTGTCACGAATCAGAGCATCAGCGGTTGCTGAATCAGGAATACGCATCAAGGCTTCCGCCAGACACATTAGCAAGATGCCCTCTTGAGTATCTAAGCTGTATTCAAGCAACAATGCATCGATCATCTGGATAGAAGTCTTATCCGCACGGATAGCTTCGATCAATGATGTCGTTTTGTCTGTGATCTGCTGCTTTTCTGACTCAGAAGGGGTAGCTAGCGGCAGAAGTTGCTCTAGCCATTGGGTTTCATCCACCATATATAATGGTGAGATAAGCGACCATAGATCAGCAAGCGACTGCTCGTTGAATTCTGGCTTTAACACATCAGTAGCTGTAAACATGCGTTTTCCTTAATCTCACACCCGGAATTAGCCCGGGATCTCTACAATGGCTGCAGTGTATTTAGAGTATATAAGGATTACTTGTCAAAAACTCCGAGTTTTTTGCTAAAAACTCGCTTTATTAACAAAACAAACACAAGGTCACATATGAAACTTTAAAATAACATGCCGTTTTGTTTCACTATTTAACAGAAATTTTCTTTTTGTATTGAGATGGTGACATGCCTTGAAGGCGTGAAAAGGTGTGAGTAAAGGAAGATTGACCGGAGAAACCAGCCAGTTCAGCGACCTGACCAAGGCTGAGGTTACCTTGTTCGATTAAACGACGAGATCGGTCGATACGCTTGCCTAACACGTACTGATGCGGGGTAATGCCCATTTGATCTTTGAATAGCATGTGGAACTGGCTTTCACCCAGAAACACACTGCCTGCAAGCTGCGCGACGGAGATCTTATTTGCTAAATGCTGTTCTATGTAGCGATCCAACGCTTCAAGATCAAAGCGTGAATCTTTGATTGAGGTTTCAAATGCCGAGATGTGTCTTTGCATCAGCGCGATCACCGTATCATTACAGGCTCGGCTTAGTAGAAGATCATTAGGGCTGGCCTGCATTTCTTGCACCAACATATGGATAAGCTTTTGAATTTGCGCGTCTAATTGGAAGTAGACGTTCGATGATTCTAACTGATTGATCTTCTCTAGCATCAGAGGGTCATCATCCGTTGGCACTGGCATATTGAGTACTAGGATGTCCGACTGGCCAACCACACCACCGAAAGCATGATCAGAGCTCGCCGTTACCACACAACCTTGACCTGGGCCGACAAGATTACCTTTACCGCTCACTTCAAATTCAGCCTGACCTTTTAAACCAATCACCACCTGCGAATAATGATGATCGTGACAGTCCATATGCGAAGGCAAAGTTATGATTTCCGCTGGTCGGGGGCCTGTAAGCCCTAGCGGAGACAAGTCTAGGTTTGGAAAGGGTAAAGGTTTTGGCATGACAGCAAAGTACTTAGGTCGACATGATAAGAATAATACTCTGAAATCTGCAGAAGATGAATTTGTAAATGATCATGAGAGTTGTTTTCTCTTCTTCAAAGAAAGATCATTATTGATAACCACGTGATCATGCCTCCGGAAGTATGATCAAGTGAGCCCAAACTACGGGCTTTGTAAAGTCAACCTTCCAATCTTTAGGCCACTCTTGCTTGTTCCAAGAGCAAATAAATCTGAACACCAAAAGTCAAAGCAAGTCACAAATGGAAACCAAATGACTACACCATAACGACAATATTTTCTTATATAGCTCAATTATTTCGGTGTAAATATGTAAAAAGTGTATCCGAAGTACCGAAACTTAGCTTTTGAGTAGATTGGAGGGCAATAAAACGGTATAAAGACGGGTACTGTGTTAATTGCTAATAACTAGTGACTGACAACTAGGAAGTAGACACTTTATTAACGAGCCAATTTTAAATATACAAGTTGCAGGGACCTATGACTAACTTTCGAATTTCAGCGCTTTTACTTGCGCTATCCCCACTTTGGGTATCTGCATCGTTATCAGCTGAAGAACTGAATCAAGTCGATCCCGTTTCAGCTATCGATGCAAAGCTAACAGAGAAAAACTCAGATATTGAGCGTATTTCAGCGACCAAAGTATCGGCAACTGAGACCTTAAAACAACTTCAAAACCAGAACAGTAAGTTGTTACGTGAAGGTGAAGAGTTAAAGGCAAAACGTAACCGAGCTAAATCTGTACTCGACAAACAATACAGTCGCTTACTTGACGATCCAGAAACGGATCTGGTTTCTTTTCAGAAAGGATACCAAGATGCTTGGGCTGCGGTTAAAGAGAATCAATCGTCTCAGCTAGATAATCAGCAAGCGATGAATGAGAACGAAATTTACCTTTCTCAAATTAAGCAAAAGCAAGCTCGTTTGAATAATGAGCTGGCTAACTTGAAAGAATCAAAAGTTGAAGCTCGCGTTAAACGTATTGCAACAGAACTTCGTGAAAGTGCCGTTCTTGAAACGAGCTACACCACCACATGTTCATCAACAATGACACTGGGTGAGTGTATTGCTCAAGGTAAACACCTGACGAAGCAGAAAGCAGTACAAAACTTCAAGAGCAAATTACTTGAACAGCTCACAGAAAGCACGCTAGCGAAGCAAAACTTACAAGGTGTTCAATTGAACATTCATGTTCAAGACAGCCAAGCAATCAAGAGCGGTTTCTCTGGAAACAACTCTTACTTTGTGCAGATGCAAGCTCAACTTCAAGCAAAACCGGAAGCGATTGCAGCATGTAACTTATTGAACGTTTCAACTCGCTACTGTTTAACGGACAGCGACGTTAAGGTTACAAAGAAGAGCGACAAGCAGTGGGCAAACGTGATGGTACGTTCTGATCAGTACAATGACTCAGTCACTATCAACGGCATTAAATACGGCAGCACACCCCTAGAGGTTTCGCTACCGAGCGGTCGTCACCAAGTAACCATTTCAAAAGAAGGTTACGAGTCATACAACCGCACAGTGACTATTAACGGCAGCGATACTATTTGGGTGAAACTCCTTCCTAGTAAAGAAAATGAAATCTAAATATATAAAGCTAAGCCTGATATAAATAGCCGTGCCTATTTCACAAAGCTGAATGAATACTCGCCATCTTGTTTGTAGTTATAGAAAGTAGCTTCAAACGAAATGGCGTTTTCGTTAGAATATTCAATTAACCTAAATTACGACTGAAGTAGCCCAACATGCGCCAAGGTTTTCCTACTCTATTATTTGCACTTGCTCCATGCTTAATGACGCCTGCTGTTTTCGCTGAAGCGACATCTCCAGCAATCACGTCATCAGTCATCGACATTGAAAGCTCTCTTTTCGAAGAACATGCCAGTTTAACGGCTATCGAGAAGAAGATGGCGGACAAACAAAATCAAGTCGACAACCAAGCAGAGCAAATGGCACGTCAAGCCAAGTTATTAGCTCAATCAGAGCAAAAACTCGCAACGGCGAAAACTAGCCTAGAGCAAGATTACACTCGCATGATTGATGAGCCAGATTTCGATATCTCACCAGCTCAAAATCGCTTTCAAGATGCCTGGAAATCGGTAAAAGAGCACAAGCTTACGATTTCGGATTCAGAGCAAAAGCTTCAAAGCTTAGTGATGGAACTAGAGGCCATCAAAGCCGAAAAATCGGCTGTAGAAATGTCTATCGCCCATTTGAATCAAGACAAACTAAGAGCAAGGGCTGAGAGATTAAGAAGCGAGGTCACTCAAACACAAGAACATACCGTTAGCTTTACCAACCGCTGTAGCAGCGACATGACGTTAGCTCAATGTTCAGACCAAACGGTGGCTTTGACACTTCAAAAAGCAGTAAAACAATTTCAAAATAGCCTTGTATCCAACGCGACAGAATCAAAAATTGTAAAAGAACACCTAGCGTCTGCATCTTTGAATATTCACGTTCTACAACACAGCGTGAAATCATCTGGCTTCTCCGAAGATAACCGTTACCGAGCCGTGATTACCGCGAATTTAGAAACTCGTCCAGATAAGAACACCCCTTGCCGCCTACTTGGCATTCAATCCTCAAACTGTTTCGATCAGAGCGATCTGCAAGCCGATGATCAGCAGAAAGAAGTTGCATGGGTTAACTTGGTGGTTCGTTCAAATCAATATAATGACAAGGTTTCTATCAATGGTGTGAACTATGGCAGCACTCCGGTTGAAGTGATGTTACCTACAGGGCAGCACATGGTTACGATTGAGAAAGAAGGTTATCTTTCTTTCCACCAAGAGCTGAAAATAGCCCGAGATCACAATCTAAGAGCAGTATTACAAGCGAAGCAGAACTCACTGAATGTGGGGACTAAGTTTGCTGACCCAATGGGCAATGGTGCTCAAAGTCCAGAAATGATTGTGGTTGGATCTGGGACTTACCTACTCGGTGAAAATAACGCTGAGCAAGTCACGATCAAACACCCATTTGCATTAGCGGCAACCCCAACTCGTGTTCAAGATTTTAAAGCATTTGTGAAAAATACGGGGTATCAGACAGACGCAGAGCTGATGAACACTTGTGATACCTTCGTGAATGCAGAAATCACGACTGTGTCAGACAATGACTGGAAAGCTCCTGGTTTCAAGCAAGTCGATAACTCTCCCGTTGTATGCGTCAGCCAAAGCGATGCGAAAGCGTACACACGTTGGTTATCTAAAAAAACAGGCTTTACTTACCGTCTACCAACACAACAAGAGTGGGAAGCGGCGGCAAGAGCAGGTCAAGATACCAGCTTCTGGTGGGGCAACAAATTCCGTTCAGGTAGAGCGAATACTGGTTGGTCTGGTACACAGTGGTCAAACGTCAGTACTTCTCCTGTTAAATCATTCTTGCCAACGCCAACGGGTTTTTACGACATGGTAGGTAACGTTTGGGAATGGACTGCAACCCAAAAAGGCATCGCTAAGGGGGGCGCGTGGAGCTTCTCTCCTGAAGAGGCAAAAGTGTTTGCTGAACTGTACGTTTCACCTTCTACTGCCGCTAACTACTTAGGATTCCGAGTATTACGAGAGCTATAAGCTCTTGGTATTACTCAAAGCCCTCAAATATTTACCTTAGATTCTCCTAGTATCAGGTTGAGTCAGTGTTTATAGGGGAATTCCCTCCTTATATTCGATCTCGCCTAGGAGTAAATTCGTCGATAGAGTAGTAAGTCACTCTGGGTATCTAACTGATACCTCAGCTTAATTTACATGACCCTCGTAAATTAAACTGGAAATCTTCTACGTGTCGACAAGGTATATCTTGTCTTTGGCCAGCCCTTCTTCAGGCTGGCTTTTTTTAGCTTCTTTCTCATCCTTTTTGTTCAGCCACCGATCAATAAAAGCGCACTTAAACAGCACACCGTTCAACTATTGATCACACTCCATTTTTGATGCATAACTCGACTTCTAATTGTCATTGCAGCGCTATAAGAAACTGATATCATTGCAATACTTCCTCTTACGAGATAAAGCCTTGCCGGATCCCCTCAACTCCATACATCGTTCTTTATTTGAACAACTTCCAGGTTGCTGGGGTTGCAAAGATACTGACTCTGTCTTCGTGTATGCCAACCTTGCTTACAACCAATTGATTGGCTTAAAACCCAACGAAACTTGTACGGGCTTAACCGATTTCGATATGCCTAGTCAAACAACCGAATGTGCGCAGGATTTCAGGGCTCAAGACAGGCATGTAATGGATACACGCAGTACTCTTAAAATCCTCGATATTCACCCTTATCCAGACGGACGCTGGCACGCCCATATTTTTACTAAAACCCCTTGGCTTGATGGGAATGGCGAAGTTCAAGGCACCATTTTTTATGGTCAAGAACTCACCGACACAGCCATCTTAGAGGTAGGCCATTGGGTGTGTCAGGCGACTTGCAAAAAAGACAATCAAGTGTCCATTGCAGGATCAAAGCCACGCATATCAAAGCTCAAAAAGCGACTGACTTCGCGAGAATCAGAAGTGCTGTTCTTGCTGCTATTCGGCAAGAAACCACAGTACATCGCGTCTACGTTGAACATTTCAATCAAAACGGTCGAAGGGCATGTCGCCAGGTTGAAACAGAAATTTGATGCGCGCAGTAAAAGCCAGTTGATTGAGTATGCGTTGGACTCGGGGCTAGGCTCTATGATCCCAGAAACCCTGCTTAAAAAGCAGATCTCCGTTGTTCTGCACAGTGATTAGATATTGGTTTGATGAGATGCAGACAAAAAAATACCGTTGATACGTCTAATCAACGGTATTTTTGGATCAGTTAAGCAGTTAAGCAGTTAAGCAGTTAAGCAGTTAAGCAGTTAAGCAAAATTAAGGCGCTAGGCGGTCGATATCCCAACGGCTATCTTGGCGTGAGAACAAGAAGCGATCATGCAAGCGGTGCTCTCCACCCTGCCAAAACTCAATGCTATCCACGCGAACTCGGAAGCCACCCCAGAAAGAAGGCACCGGAATCTCTCCTTTCGCGAACTTCTGTTTAAGCTCTAGATACTTACCTTCTAAAATGCCACGAGCTGAGATACGGCTACTCTGCTTACTTGCAATTGCGGCCAATTGGCTCTCTTTTGGTCGTGACGAGAAGTACTTCATATTTTCCATTGCTGTCAGTTTTTCAGCCGTGCCTGTAATATGAACTTGTCGCTCAAGAGGGTGCCAAGGGAAATGCAAACTGATTTTGCTATTGTGCTCTAGCTGATGCGCTTTACGGCTACCTAAATTGGTGTAAAAAACGAAGCCGTCTTTATCAACATTCTTTAGCAGAACAATTCGCTGGAATGGCTGACCATTTTCATCAACCGTAGCAACTGTCATGGCAGTAGGGTCCGTCAACTTAGCTTCAATAGCTTGCTCTAGCCATAGATTGAATTGCTCAATCGGGTCTGCGGCTAAGTCTTTACGTCTCAATCCACCCTTAGCGTATTCGCGACGAATATCGGTCAGTTCCATTTGGTTGCTCCTTTCAATTTTTTTTGATTCTGCGCTGTAATCCTTTGAAACACAAGTCTAAGCCATGGTTTTGTCTCACAGAAGGTGCTCTGTGTTAACAAGATCTCGGTACTCTATCCATCATATTGATAATCTTTATACAAACCGATGACATGCTGAGATCCTAGTGACTAAGATACTGCTTAACATAATGACTCCCTTCGTTTTATTCTCATTGTTATTGGGGGCTATTGGGCTGAGCGCAACTCATTTTTTGGCAGTACAATTTCAAGAAAAAGTGGTCACTCAAAAGCTCAACGAAGCAGCCAATAAAGCGAACCTACAAATCGACTCTGAACTGGATAAATTCAAACAGATCCCTGATTTGCTCAGCCATGACCCACGTCTGCTCTCTTATTTTGACTCATCACCACAAACAGACAAGATTTCCGCTGCGCAGCTCAATCAATTGCTATTTGAATGGTCTAATCAAAGCCAAGCTGACACCATCTATATTCATGACCCGAGCGGTACTGTGGTCGCTTCCAGTAATTACCAGAAGCTCGGTACTTTCGTGGGTGAGAACTTCTCGTTTCGTCCTTATTTTGCGTCCGCGATTGAAGGTAACAGCACACACTATGTCGCACTGGGGGCTCGCTCCAACGTACGCGGTTACTTTTTGTCTTCGCCCCTGTATATAGAAAATGACATTGTTGGGGTTATCACCGTTAAAGTGAGTCTAGAGAACCTTGAAAACATCCTAACCAGCGATGATTTTGAGATTGTGGTACTCGACTCTAACCAAGTGGTTTTTCTCTCCAGCCAAACTCAGTGGCTTTATCACTCGTTGTTGCCGTTAAGCCAGAAGCAACAAACCGATATCGCCCTGCAACGCCAATACGGTCAAAGCGAAATTTCGATCATAGAAGCTTTTCGCTCTTCCAACTATCAACCACAAGTTAACGACGCTAATCAGCCCAACAACATTCAACCAAATCGAGTACAAAAAGAACTTACGGCAAACCGATTGTTTAAACTTGGGCCGTTCAATCTTTACCCCGCCACCTTCAGTAACAATCAGTACCAAGTTGTCGCATTAAAAAAGGCCAAAGCAGAGCTTATTAAAGTGCTGCAGATCGATGTCATCTTCGTGGTGATTTACAGCTTGGTGATGCTCATCGCGTGGTCGTGGCGACAGACTTACGTCGCGAAAGTGGCGCTAACCCGGCTCAACCAAAACCTAGAACAAACCGTTGATAAACGTACTCACTATTTGAAGAAATCCAATCAACAACTTCAGCAAACCATTTTTCAATACCAAGCATCACAGTTAAAGCTGAAGCAGACAGAACAAGAGCTGACCCAAACAGCAAAATTAGCGGTACTCGGAGAGCTGTCAGCCAGCATTAACCACGAAATCAACCAACCGCTTGCAGCACTTCGAACTTATAGCGAGAACAGCTTAAAGCTGCTAGAAATGGAACGGACAGATTTAGTGAAGAGCAATCTTGAGAAAATGATTGGCCTCAACAACACCATTACCGACATCATAGCGCGACTCAAAGTCTTTACTCGCAAGGTCACTAAACAAGAACATCATGTCGCGAACCTGCACCAAGCGGTCAACAACGCCACCAGTATTCTCAGTGCGCTGATGATCAAGCAAGGCATTACACTAAGACTAAGCACGGTGCCAAATCACATTAATATTGCAATTCATCCAACCGAACTCGAGCAAGTACTGGTGAATCTAATTCACAACGCGACCCAAGCGCTTCAACAACAAGTTCTTGAACAGAAAATCTTGCAGGAACAACAAAACCTGGAAAACGTTGATCAACCGGCCAGCCCACAGATAGGCATCGAATGGCAACTGCATCATAACTCTTGTCAGCTGATCATTTGGGACAACGGAATTGGCATGCCGGACGATAAGCTAGAACAGCTGTTCAACCCGTTTTTTACCACTAAACCGGAAGGCTTAGGGCTAGGGCTTTCAATATCGAAACGGATTATTGAAGCTTATCACGGCACGATCAGCGCCAACCGATTAGAGCCTTCAGGCATGGTATTCTCGCTAAACATCCCGTTATATAACGATAAGGGCTAACGTGCCGTTGTTATCGTTGATTAGAAAATGAATTTTACATACTGCTAATTTCACACATAGCTAACCTCACATACTGTTAAGGATTCGACTTTTGCACCCTCTGCCTAAACTCTATTTTGTCGATGATGAACCCGCCATTCGAGACTCCGTAGAACAAGCCATGCTCATTGAAGGCATCGATATTACCTGCTTCCCCAATGCCATTGAGGCACTAAAGAGAATAGATGTGACGCAAGCTGGGATTGTCATTACCGATATTCACATGCCAGTGATGGATGGTATTCAATTGACACAAAAGCTGCTGAATCAAAACCCTCATTTTCAGATCATCGTACTGACAGGCCATGGGGACGTGCAAACAGCCGTATCCGCAATGAAAGCTGGCGCTTATGATTTTTTGGAAAAACCGTTTGTGGTCGATGCCCTGCTGACCGCAGTAAAAAAAGCATCGGATAAGCTGGCACTGGTTGAAGAGAATAATCTATTACGTAAAGAGTTGGCGGTACAGAATCAGGTGGGTCCAAAGTTGATTGGTCAATCGCCATCAATGCAGACATTACGCCGAGAACTGATCTCTCTAGATACCAAAACTAACCCACTTCTACTGTTCGTCGGCGATTTAGGAACGGGTAAAAGGGTCACGGCGCAGTACACGCACGATCTTCACAGCCATCAAGCCGCAGAGCTTTGCCCTGTTGCTGCGTTTAATTTGCCACGCAGTGACGAAGCGACATTCCATCAGTTTGTTTTGCAACTGTTCTTGAAACATCAGGGTGGGACACTTTATATCCATGAAACAGAAGCATTAACTCAAGACCAATGGCAGTGGCTAGCGAACCTAAAACCCACTCTACTTCGTGAAAACTCATGCAAGACCAGTGCAACTTGTATCATTTTAGCAACCACAATACTTCCTACTACAATGGTAAGTGAGTTCCGTCGATTTGATTTGCTACCGCTAGCGCAACGAACAGAAGATATTGGTTCTTTGTTTAAACATTTTGCTCGTGGTGCGGCAAGTCGATATCAGTTACCCCCTCCGGTGATTACAGAAAAAGAGGTTCAACGATTGATCGCCACTCACTGGAGTGAAAATATTCGACAGCTTCGCCAACATGCAGAGCTCAGAGTGTTGACTAAACCCAAGCTGACATCGCTTGAATCAGAGCCTAATCATAATCAAGATCAAAGCGATAAGAGCCACATCGTTCTAAAGACTGAAGAGCAACAACTGTCATTAAGCCAACGAACCGATAGCTTTGAGCAAATCATCTTGATAGAGGCACTACATCGTCATCAAGGGCGCTTAAAAGAGGTACAGCAAGAGCTGCAAGTATCGCGAAAAACGCTTTATGACAAGCTGAGAAAACACCAACTTGATAAAACAGATTTCAAAAAACAATAAGAGTTAAAAAATTCATAAATTCAAAGATTTAAAGGAGCAAAGCCTTAACATTTATCAAAAGTAAGAATACACTCACAAAGCTTGCACTTTTATTTAGCGAACAAGGACTGTTATGAGTCAGAAAAATTTCAGCAAATTGAACGAGACCGAACTTGAGTATGTCGATGACAAAACAGCGGCACTGCTCCTCAATACGCCCACCAGTGCGCGTATTATGTTGTGGGTTATCGTTCTGTTTTTTGTCGCTGCTATTGGTTGGTCTGCTTGGGCTGAAATCGACAAAGTGACTGTTGGCCAAGGCAAGGTGATCCCTTCCTCTCAGATTCAGGTGGTGCAAAACCTTGAAGGTGGTTTGGTTAAAGAAATTTTAGTCAAAGAAGGGCAACGAGTTCAAAAAGGGCAACAATTACTATTAATAGATGACACTCGATTCCGCTCTGACTTTCGTGAACGTGAGCAACAAGTTGCGAACTTAACGGCTAATGTACTCATGCTGTCCGCCTCACTGACCAGTGTGGTTATCAATGAAGAATTCTCAGTAAAAGAGTGGAAAAAAAGTGTCTTACTCGATTATGGTAAACTCGCCTTCCCACCACTATTCTACGACCTTCACCCCAAATTGGTTAATCGCCAAAAAGCAGAATATCGTCAAGATCTGAATAACCTGAAGAACCAACTTTCCGTTTTTGATCAACAGGTTGGACAGAAACAACAAGACCTAGTTGAAATAAAAGCGCGTGTTCAGAATTTAAGACAGAGTTACAAGTTTGCCCGCCAAGAGCTGGATATTACCAAGCCTCTTGCTGATGAAGGGGTGGTGCCAAAAATTGAACTGCTCAAGCTGCAAAGACAAGTTAACGACACTCGCCGAGAAATGACCTCTAGCGAACTCAAAATCCCTCTTCTACGTTCAGCAATCAAAGAAGCGATGCTCAGTCGTATCGATGCTGCATTGAACTTCCGATCAGAACAACAAGAGAAGCTAAACCAAGCACAAGATAAGCTCTCTGCAATGACGGAATCAGCGGTTGGCCTTGAAGACAGAGTTAATCGAACTGTAGTAGTTTCTCCAGTAACAGGAACCGTCAAAACGCTTGGTATTAATACCGTAGGCGGTGTTATCCAGCCGGGTATGGACATTGTTGAGATTGTACCAACTGAAGATTCCCTATTAGTTGAGGCGAAAATTGCTCCACAAGATATCGCATTCCTCCGTCCAGAATTGAGCGCTGTGGTTAAATTCAGTGCCTATGACTTTACTAAATATGGTGGTTTAGTGGGTGTGTTAGAACACATCAGTGCTGACACCACTCAAGATGAAGAAGGCAATAGTTTTTACATCGTGCGTGTTCGTACCGAGAAGTACAGCTTTGGGGCTAATGAAGAGCTGCCTATCATTCCTGGTATGACCGCTTCTGTCG
The DNA here is from genome assembly GCF_041464685.1 of Vibrio sp. 10N.237.312.B06. Classification (NCBI taxonomy): domain Bacteria; kingdom Pseudomonadati; phylum Pseudomonadota; class Gammaproteobacteria; order Vibrionales; family Vibrionaceae; genus Vibrio; species Vibrio sp. 10N.237.312.B06. The sequence goes on along the minus strand of NZ_JBFSPI010000003.1, from coordinate 48,377 downwards.
ATATCATCACCGGCAAAAGAACCGTGCTTGAATATATGTTGAAGCCAATTTTGAGTGCTCAAAACAATGCACTAAAAGAGTAAGGACGGTTAATGCTTGATAACGTCTTCCTACGTGCAGTGAAAAAACAAGAGCAGCAGCAATGAAGTCTCGGTTTTCGTTATTGCTACTGTTCCTTACCTCTTTTACTTCCGGGGCACTGAACAAGAGTGACCAAAGGTGGATCGACGCAGTCTCTGTAACCTACGGAGAAAGAGCAGGGAAGCGAGTGTCGACATGGCGCTCAAATATGACGTCGTACGCAGGGTTAAGTGAAAAAGAGAAACTCGATTCGGTAAATCGGTTCTTCAACCAAATGTACTTTGTCGATGACAGTATACTTTGGGGAAAGAATGACTACTGGGCGACACCGCTGGAATTTTTGGGCAGTAACGCGGGTGACTGTGAAGATTTCACTATCGCAAAATACTTCTCTTTACTTGAACTCGGCGTCCCAGATAAGAAATTACGATTAGTGTATGTAAAAGCACTTGAGTTAAACCAATTCCATATGGTGTTGGCTTACTACTCTACACCCAGTGCAGAACCACTAATTTTAGACAACTTAAACCCTGAAATAAAACGCGGCTCCAAGCGCAGAGATCTACGACCGATATACAGCTTCAATGGTAAAAACCTATGGTTGATCAAGTCGGCGGCAGGCAGCGGTAAGTTATCAGGAAAATCTTCAAGATTGAGCTTATGGAACGACTTACGTTCGCGTGAGCGCTCTCTAAAATTAAACAAACCCATTATCAATTACGATGAGTAGGTACAATGACTTTATATAAACAGCTTGTGGTCGGAATGGTTGCGGTTTTCATATTACTGATGACCTCAGTTTTTATGATCGAATTCAATACCACCCGTGACTACTTAGAAGAGCAGCAACGCTCTGAAGTAAATAATACCATTAATACTGTTGGACTGGCGCTCGCCCCTTACCTCGAAGAAAAGGATCAAGTGGCTGTAGAGTCTGTTATCAACGCACTGTTTGATGGTAGTTCTTACTCTGTCGTACGATTGATTTTTTTAGACACAGGAGATGATATTCTTCGTTCATACCCTGTGAAACCAAGTGGTGTCCCACAATGGTTTACCAACCTGAATTTGTTTAAACCGATTCATGATCGCCGCGTGATTACCAGTGGTTGGATGCAACTTGCTGAAGTTGAGATAGTGAGCCATCCAGGCCCAGCCTATACTCAGCTTTGGGAGGCATTTACACGGCTAGTGACCTTCTTTGGAGCGATTTTCTTACTGGGTTTGATCTCGATTTCATGGATACTCCAACGAGCACTACGTCCGCTGTCATTAATCATAAAAAAAATGGATCAAATCGCCAAAAATCAGTTCGGTGAGCCTCTGGTTCGCCCTAAAACAAAAGACCTCATCTTAGTCGTCGACGGTATTAACCACATGTCGACTCAAGTTGAACTTGCATTTAAGAGCCAAGCACAAGAAGCGCAACGACTTCGTGAACGCGCGTATATCGATCCTGTATCTCAGTTAGGTAACCGTGCTTACTACATGTCTCAACTAACTCAGTGGTTAGAAGAGTCTAGTTTAGGTGGTCTGGCGGTGCTAAAAGCCGAATTTATTAGTGAAGAATATGATGACAAAGGCTATCAAGAAGGCGATGCCTTAGTTCACCAATTAGCTGAACAGCTACAGGCATCTATTTCATCTCCAGATATTACTATCGCTCGTATTTCTAGTGATGAGTTTGGCTTCATTATGCCGAACATTGATGAAAGTGAACTGAAACTCGTCGCGAGCAGCATCGTAAACTGCATTCAAAATCTAGGTTCAGATCCAACAGGTATGGCGAATCCACACATAGCTCTCGGTGTGACGTACAGCAAGAAACGTAAAACCAGTACTGAAATCATGTCTTTGGTCGATAACGCACTGTCTAGCGCGAAAGCGAACCGTGAGCTCGCTTACGGTTACGTAACTGCTGACGACCATGGCGCTGTAATGGGTAAACAGCAATGGCGTATGTTGGTCGAAGAAGCAATCATCAATGACCTAGTAACTTTCCGCTTCCAAGCTGCAAATAATAGTTTTGGCAAAACCTATCACCAAGAAGTGTTCTCTGCGATTGAGAAAGAGGGGGTTCGTTACGGTGCCAACCAATACTTATACGCATTAGAACAGCTTGAAATGAGCCATATCCTCGATCAATACGTTATCGAGAAGGTGATTGATAAGCTGAATGCAAAAGAGCTTACTAGCCCCGTTGCTATCAATATCTCGCCAAGCAGTATTTCTCAGCCAAGCTTCATCCGTTGGATCGGAAAGTCTCTTGAGAAAAATGCGTCAATCGCTCATCTGTTGCATTTTGAAATTCCCGAAAACTGTTTCGTCAATGTTCCTCACTACACGGCACTATTGTGTAACACCATTCGCAACGCTGATGCGGTGTTTGGTGTCGATAACTATGGACGCAACTTCCAATCGCTCGATTACATCAACGAGTACCGCCCTAGCTATGTGAAGCTGGATTACCTATTTACTCATAACCTTGATGACGAAAAACAGAAATTTACGTTAACGTCTATCTCAAGAACGGCTCATAACCTTGGTGTGACGACTATTGCGTCACGAATTGAAACTCAGACTCAGTTAGATATTTTGTCTGATAACTACGTAGAAGTGTTCCAAGGCTTCATTGTTGATAAATAGTTGTAAGGTTATATCGCATGCAAGATCCACTATTAAACTCACTGATCTACGTTAGTCGGTATTACGGGTTAGCCAACTCGCCCGAAGCGTTGATCAATGGGCTACCACTCTCTGATGGAAAGCTAACCCCTTTCCTATTCCCTCGCTCTGCAGAGCGTGCGGGGTTAGTGGCCAAAGAAAACCGTTCCGATCTAGAAAACATCCCTCACTTAATTCTGCCAGCCGTATTGTTACTCAAGCAAGGTGAGGCTTGCGTTCTTAATAGTATCGATATTGAGAAGCAAGAAGCCGAAATCATCACAACGGAAAGTGGGATGATGCCAATCGTCATCCCAATCGAAGAGTTGAAAGAGCAATTCATCGGCCGTTACTTCTTAGTAAAGAAACAATTCCGTTATGATGAACGCTCACCAGAAATTTTAAAAACGCGCGAAGGTCACTGGTTTTGGAGCACAATTTGGCAATCTAAAAAAATCTATCGAGATGTGCTGATCGCATCAATTCTAATCAACCTTTTCGCTATTGCAGCTCCAATGTTTACTCGTTTGGTGTACGACAAAGTGGTGCCAAACCTTGCGTTTGAGACGCTATGGGTACTCGCGAGTGGTATTTTTGTCGTCTTCCTCTTTGACTTGCTTTTAAAGTTAATGCGAAGCTACTTTATTGACGTTGCGGGTAAGAAATCCGATATCCTGATTTCATCTAAGTTGTTCAGTAAGGTGCTCGGGATTCGTATGGAAGCGAAGCCTGCTTCTGTCGGTGCTTTTGCTAAAAACCTGCAAGAATTCGAGTCAATCCGTGAGTTCTTTACTTCGGCAACAATAGGCTCATTAATCGATTTGCCATTCGCTCTTATGTTCCTGGCGTTAATTTGGTTAATGGCTGGCAACCTTGTGTTTGTTCCTGTCGTTGGCGTGGTGATACTGATCATCTATGCGTTGTTAATACAAGGCCCGCTGCGTCGTACCATTGAAGAAGGCTCTCGCCTTGCTTCTCAGAAGTACGCAAACTTAATTGAGAGTTTAGCGGGGCTAGAAACCGTTAAGCTATTCAGCGCTCAAAGCCAGTTCCAATTCCGCTGGGAAGAAGCTGTTGCGCACATGGCAAACTGGAACATCAAAAGTCGTCGTATTACCGATAGCATCCAAAATACAGCAGGCTTTGTTCAACAAAGTACCAATGTGGGGATGATCATTTTTGGTGTGTACCTAATGGCAGAAGGCACTCTTACAATGGGTGGCTTGATTGCCGCTACTATGTTGAGTGGTAGAGCAATTGGTCCTCTTGTCCAATTATCATTGCTTTCTACGCGTTATAACCAAGCGAAGTCATCAATGACCTTGATTGAACAAGTCATGTCGATGCCCAGTGAGCAAGAGGAAGGTAAGCGATACATCCACCGCCCTATTATTCAAGGGCATATCGCGCTTGATAAAGTAACATTCCATTACCCTGATTCGCCAATCGCTTCTATAAGAGACCTGACTCTTAATATTAGTCCAGGTGAAAAGGTCGCGATTATTGGGCGAATTGGTTCAGGTAAAAGCACACTTGAACGCCTGATTATGGGCCTGTACAAGCCCACAGAAGGTCATGTTCGCATTGATGATACCGATATGGAACAACTTCACCATGTCGACGTACGACGCAATATAGGCTGTGTGCCGCAGGACAGTAATCTATTCTATGGCACGGTAAGAGACAACATTACCTTGGGACGCCCGTTGGTTGACGATCGTGATGTCATGGATGCAGCCAACCGTGCAGGTGTTACCGCTTTTACTCAGCAAGATCCCGCAGGCTTAGAACGCCAAGTCGGTGAAGGTGGTGGTTTACTCTCAGGAGGTCAACGTCAGTCGATAGCCATAGCTAGAGCCTTCCTAGGGCGCCCTCCTGTATTGTTGATGGACGAACCTACCAGTGCTATGGATAACCGTTCAGAGATGCACATTAAGCATCAGCTGAGCCAGCTGTTACCTAGTGAGACTTTGATTCTTATCACCCACAAAACGTCGATGTTGGATATCGTGGATAGAGTGATTGTGATGGAGAAAGGCAGCATTATTGCCGACGGACCAAAATCACAAGTTCTGTCAGACTTGAAGCAAGGAAAGGTAAAAGCGGCAAGTTAAAGCGCTCATGTGACTTAAAGAATCGAACTAAGTCAATATCAGCAAAAGCAAAGGGGGAGCATCAGCTCCCCCTTTCTTATTTGGTCTAATGAGCAGAAAACTGCTCGAACCGCTCTATTCAGTATTGGGCAATTTCAGAGTCGCTCAATTACAATGAGATATCTTCTTTCTCCATTTTGAAAGAACATTGAATTTCATATTGATTGAACGAGAAAACACTGCCGCCGTGCGTTCGCTTAGTCGTCACCATCTCATCACCAAACAAAACAGATACACGGGTGTACACTTTCTCGTGCGCCTCTACTGTGCACTCGGCAAGGTTTGTCTCAAATTCAGCTTCGAGTGTATCCAACTGCGATTTAGTCTTCTCTATCGCTTGATTGTTTTTTTCTCGTCGCTGCTCAATCTCCAACGCTTGCTCTTCGCTTCTTTCCGCTTTTGGTCGCTTCTTAAATTCGAGTTCTTGACGGATGACATCCATGGTTTGTTCTTGAGCGTGCTTATAAATCTCCTTCAATTGAGCTATCTTTTTTTGATATCCCTCGAAGCGAGCAAAACCATGAACCTTAGTTGCTGTATCCCCTTCAACGCCTAAGAAAACACATTCCACTTTACCGCCGACTTTAGCTTCACCGCCACTAAGTGTGCCATGCTTCTTAAAGGTATCCATCACAATGAGGTTGTTGCCACAACGAATGTCGTTACTCATGCTATGTAGATTGAGTAGAATGTCATTGCCGGTTTGCAGTTCCGTATTCTGTGCGTAGCTTGCTGTGATAGAGCCTTTGCTAAGTACCTTACAACTTTTTGGCTCATCCTCTTTGGTCGTATGACCAATAATTCCTTTCGCGACTTTTATATCCCCCTGAGCCTGAACTTCTGCAGATTCAATAAAGCCACCAACAGTAATGCTTCCGGTCGCCTTCACTATCATTCCAGGTTCTATATTCCCAGAGACAAACACATTACCTTTGAATTTAACGTGCCCAGTAGATACGTCGACATTGCTAACACATAAGGCGTCATCCACTTCGATACTTCGCTCTTTAATAATGGGCAGACCAGAGGATGAAGAAAGTAATAAATTAGGGTCGTCAGGGGAAATGTGGGTGCCTTTTCCCGGCTTAATCAAACTGTCTTGGCCCGGAAGGGGTGGGATAATTCGACCTTGGACGGTAAAGCCCGCAATACCTTTGGTGGCAGGAGTACGTTTCATTAGCGGGTCATTCTGACCAACGGTAATGGTTTCGCCGAGATCTCGCATATCGATCTTACCGGCGTCTTTACTGCGAGGCTTTAATACTTGATGAGTAATGTCTTCAACCAATGCTGAAAACTTAGCATCTTTACCCTTCACAGCTGGAGAACCTTTGGCAACGGGCTGAGTAAATTTTTCACCCGGCTTTAGCTTGCTACTCATCATTAAGACTTTTCTAAGTGCTAGCTTATTAATTCCTTTCGTTATGTGAGCCTGAGCCAAGCAATGAATGATATCGCTGCCACGTAATGCCTGCCCATTATATGCCCCAGTTACAACAAGACTTGCGAGCATCTCATCATCAGACAGTTCAACCGTAACACTGGAATTACGAACTTCAGCAATCAATATTCCTTGATAAGCTTCTCCCTTACCTTCTTTAGCAAGAGTGACAAAACGCAGTATCTCTTCTTCGAAAATAAAATAGTTTGATGCGTTCAAAGCTTCTAAGGTTGTTGGTAATGTCTTATTGTCAAAGCTTGCGTTGACCACAAACCCAGACGGCAGACATGCCATCACTTGCTTCCTATCTTCCGACAATGTAACGATGCTATCCCACATTCGAATTGTGTACCCATAATAACTCTGTTGTTATGCAGTCTATATAATTCGCTCTGTGCTTAGAATCACTACAGTAGAATAATCAGCGTCACATCACTTACTTTCGATGTTGCAAAGGGACTCATAAATAAGACTGACCGATTCTAATCTCTTCTTCACCTTTACAAAAAAGATTCTTTCACGATTTTTCAAACTATGAATATTGGGTACGAGCATAAGATCGCAATACAGCGACGGATCTTCATCACCAAACGATTCGGGATGAATTGATGTGATAATATGAAATTATACCTTCCAAACAACGGCGATGATTAGATCGGTAGAATTGAGATAGGAAATGAGCGCCATGATGGACATGTTCAACAAATTGAGAAATTGCATAGAGATTGGATAATTGAAATCACATAGGTCATTACATACCGCGGTTCAGTTTACAGTGTAAATCCGGCCTTCTAATTTACACTGTAAATCTAATTAACAGCTCGACATATGCTCTGTCGTTCCAAATTTAGTGACGATCGTTGACCTACTTATTTACAGTGTAAATTTAATAGTAGAGTACCGACATCTTTCCTAAACTGTAGCTCAGCTTGTTTTCGTCCGACTAGATTAAACTGTTCGACACAAGTCCCCCACTCTTTCTGCTGCACGACTTTCGCGATAAGTAAGTCTGGAACAACGAAACCTGTATCGATTATAGCGTCAGATTCAGTTATGTGCGCTTGATGACCATTACTTTGGAGAATCAAATTCAGGACACTGAAACCAATGCTGTCGTAACTATTACCACCATCGACATAATTCCTGAGGAGTTGGATTTCAGACTCTGCCATAGATTCCGCTTGCCTTGGTAATAATGCGCGCACCATATCAACCTCGAGAGAAGCCAAAGAACCAGAAGTGAGAAAACAGAAACTACGTTCAAAGTGACTTATCAGATTGTAGACCCAATTCTGTGCGCTTTTATTAAGTGGCTTAACCATCAATACCGAGTGACAGCCGCTTGCTTGATCGCGCTGGTGGCCAATGTGCACAGGTACAAAATCGTTATCGCGCCAGAATGAAATCAATTCACTGGTAGCGCCAAAGCTCGTTGCTAAGTAATCCGCCTGATTAGTTTGCTTTGACAACTGCCCCAACATCCAACGACCAATCCCCGAACCTTGATGACGTGTTGAAACGGCAATACGCATAACTCGAAGGCAACGACTGAGCGCCGCTTGCGTACAACCCAGTTGGTTTGCGAGTAACACTGGAGCTAGGTGACCTTGAGGTCTTCGTTTTCCAAGTTGAATCTGAGCAATCAGATCGCTATCCAACCCACCTTCTTCAGTTACCAACATACAACCTAAACATTCGTTTTTCTGCCAAGCAGCGTACAAACGGATTGCTGGATTGTTGAGAAACTGCATTAGATCGTTTGGTGACGTTTGATAATGAGCGTCAACAAGAAGAGAAAAGCATTGCTGTAGCGGCTCCGGGTTCGCCAAGCATTCTGCCTTTGATAACTCGACCAAGCTCAGTTGGTTGATTGCCAGATCAGAAAAGCTATCTAACTCATGAATCACCGAGTCACTTAGCGACGCGTCGTTACCAAGCAAGAAGCAATCAAACAACCAACGCTCTAGTGGATCATTGCGATTCCAACGAATGGGCTGATCGAGCTTAAAACCTTTCCACCCCGGGCGATGCTCTGAAAGCCAAGACTCGAACTTAAGTCCAAACCCTCTCCCACTCCCCTCGTATCCGTGAACGGTGGTTGAAAAAACCATACGATGATAAATGCCAACCATAGATTTGAGCATCGGGATTGGAATTGCAGCCGCTTCATCGACTAATAGCAAATCACAATCAGGCTTAGACTTAAGTAATTCATCTGGTGCTACGAATCTTAAACTTCCGCTTTGATAGCAAATGTAAGTTGCGTTGAGCACTTCACAGTCTTCTAGGCTTTGACTCGCGTGGGAAAATACAGGCTCGATTGCTTTCACTGAAGGCGCTGTCACGATGATATTTAATCCATGACGCTCAACCAAAAGCTGAGCAGCGGCAATACCCAATGTAGAGCTTTTACCACGTCCTCGATCTGCCGTGAGAACTAAAGGTCGTTTACGATGCCCAGACACCACTTTTTTAACCAACTCAACAGCCAGATTTTGCTGTTCGAATTTGTCCAAACTGTTTTCAAAGTCTTGCTTGAGAGGAAGTGCTTTAGTCGCTTGAACAACATCGTCTGTTTCGTTGTGTTGTGAAACCGAAATGAGCTTATTGAAATTCTCCTTTAACCAACGTTGGCCAAAGCTCTCGTTATCTTCAGAGTCATCAACTTTTGGCGGCAACACCAACAACAGCCCACCTCCGATTAACGAACCTAGTGCAGCGCTAAAACCATTCGCATCAAACTGCTCTCTAAAATCACAAACAAGAACTTGGCACTCACGACCAAGCAATTGTTGGCCTTTTTTGACTGGAGCATGAATCACACCTTCAAACGGAGTTCCACCAATCTGGAAGATGCTCGGAGTGTACGAATTTTCAAGGAAGGTTAAAACAGCAGAGTTTTGCCAATCAAAGTCGCCATCAAAGACCACACCGTAACGGTGACCATTGTGTTGGGCAATATTAGAAAGTGCATGCAGAAAAGTATTGGTTGGGTTTGTCATAGTTAGCGTCCAGATTCATCTAAACACAGTTTATCACAGCCAAATAAAAAGCCGCATAAAGCGGCTTTAGAGGAGTAATGAAAGTCGTGACTTAGTCTAACTTAGATTGTACGAATGCTAGGATTTCTTCCATTGTTGTATCATCAACTTTCTTAAGATTTAACGCCAAGTTTGAACCCTTACGGCTATATGACGCTCGACCTTTAATAAGTTCAACTTTTGGAGAAGCTTTCTTCGCGGGTGCTGGTGCTAGTTCGAGCACCCAACCTTCTAAAGTCTCTGTCACGTCTTTTGTTAAACGAGTTACGCCTTGAGCTTCGCTGCGCTGCCACACAAAACCTTCAGAAGCACCACACTTGGTCAGTAATGTTTGTTGCTGCTCACTAGTAAGACCGCTAAATTGTTTGTGTAACTTAACAATAGTCGGACGGCCAAGATCGCTCACATTTGGGTAAGCTTGTAATAATTCAAGTGGTAAAGCGGCCGCTTTCAACGCGCCACTCACCAAAGCTTCACTGCACTGGAACATTTTAGCGAGTGCTTTCTGGTCTTCAGCTTCGCCTTTATCAAGCTTCGCTTGCATCTCCTTCCCCTTCTCATAGAGAGAAAGTGGTTTATGAGCGTTAGCTACATCTGATAAAAACTTAGCATGTTCGCCGTTAATGTTTTCAGCGACATAGATCAAGAACTCTTTGTCAGCCAAAATACATGACATACGACGACGGCTACCATCAAGAACTTCAATCTTGCCGTCTTTGTTCTTACGGCCAACCGCTGGATATTGCTGGCCGCGCTCTTTAAGCGTAGTTAGTACGTCAGAAAGCGCGTGCTCATTCAAGAAAGACTGCTCACGAGCATTCTCTTCAAAAACAACCGTTCGTGTTGCTACATCAGCGGCTGGAATTCGAACCAATTCAAATGAAACTAAATCTTCACCCGCAACAGAAAGCTCAATCACTTGAGCTTGCTCTTTTACCGCAGTTTGAGCTTCTTGTGGCGTAGCTACGCGACGTTTGTTTGCTTTACCAAATAGCTTTGCATTTAAGTCAGATGTTTTAATTGCCATTCTTGTTATCCCTGATTAAGTGAAGGCCAGTTGCTATGTAATACACGCTCTAATTCTAGAGCACTTTTTTGTACTGCGTCTTGAGCCACAGCCAGAGTTTTCTTACCGCCCTCAAAGTCGCTTACCGTCAGATCGAAAACCGTGCTGTAAGTGTCAGCACAAGTTTCAAAGGCGCGGCTTCTTGGAATCGTGGCCATCATTACTTGGTCATTCAACAGGTAGTTCATCTCAGTCAGAACTGATACCTGTTTTTTATTGTCGTCTTCAAACATCGTTGGCATTAGACGAACGAACTCAAGCCCTTTCCAATCGTCCGGGAACATTTCATAAACCGTTGGCAAGTGCTGGAAGAAGTTAACCGTTGAAGCCCAGTCCAAACGCTTGGCTGCACATGGTATTAAAAGTGCGTTCGACGCGTACATTGCATTCCACACTAACGGGTCCACGTGTGGTCCAGTATCAATCATGATCACATCAAAATCATCGGCGATTTTGTCGATAAGCTTTTCTTTCAAAAGACGAACAATATCAAGTGACTGATCTCTAGACAGACTTTGCCATGCTTCAGCGTTAAACATCGCATCTTCTGGGAAGGCTGAAATAGTCTTCAAATTAGGATACTGAGTTGGCAACAGCACGTTCTTACGCAAGAATTCTAGGTCAACATCCTGCTCTTCTGGCACATTATCCAACATGATATCGACTGCAGAATAAATGCTGTCATGCTCTGCACCACTAATTTGTGGGTTTAAGAACAGACGCAAAGAGCCTTGTGGATCCAAGTCAATCAGACAGATACGGTAGCGCTTATCCAAATTTAGAGATAAGCACGCAGCTAAGTGAACTGCCGTCATTGATTTACCCGTACCACCCTTTTGGTTTTGTACGTTGATAATCCATGGTTTATTGTCAGCATGCTGCTTACGTTGATGGAACTTTGGCACTTCTGCCGCGTCCATCAACATGTGAGCTTCTGTCAATGAAATCGAGTAGTGATTGGCGTTGTTCTTTGTAAACTGATGGCCATCAGCTTCAAGTTTAGTGATCGCTTCATCGAGTTTACGACGCGTTAAACCAGAACGAGTCTCCATCATAGCTTTAGACATTGGAGGGAAATGTTCATCACTTCGCTCTTCCAAAATAATCTCAATTCGGTCAGCCTGAACTTGTTGAGTTTGTTCGGCTAGCTGATAGAGCTTATCAATCGTTTGTTCTCTTTTCATTGCCAGTTTCCGTAATGATTAACTAAGTACAAATTGTACAGCGATTAACAACAAACACAACAAAAACATGAACATGCATTTATGAGTAAACTCACATAAAATAGACAGTGTTTTTACAATTTGATGAAACATCACCTCAGAGTAATACTAAAAGTCATCATTTTCACCATGCACAACCATGTTATTTCTAGTGCATATTTAAAATGTTACAGCATCACTTATTTACAATGTAAATGATATTATCGCTAAAAAGCTGCGGAACGATTGAAACACAACCATAGATTACGGTTGGTGTGATTTGCATTCGAATTTATAGATTTTCAATTCAATAAAAATTAAATAACGCTCAATGGACAAAAAATTCAAAACATAAGAGAAGAGGAGTTGCAAAAAAACAACAGAGGATTCTAACCTGAGCGGAAGAATGATCATGGAACACATCTAATGTAAGAGAATTAATAACACCAAATTATGAAGCATGATCAAGGCGCAAACTTAGCAATATTGATCCGAGCAACTGCACATTACAAATGATCAAACTCCGGAAAAATGATCAAGTAAATATCGTTCCGGAAGCATGTGATTTAAGAGCTAAGTTACGGACAAATGCTTTTGTAATGGGGATTCAACGCCTATAAGGGCTCAATGATTGAAAATTCAATCTACACTGACCGAGAATACGCAAACATGACAATTTCATGATCATGCTTCCTAGTTAACTCCCACCTACGCTAAATACATCAAAGCTATCCATTTTCAACAGATACAGGTTAAATTTTATCCTCAATAGGGCGGGAAGGATAAAAAAGTACCATCACTTGATCATTGTTCCGATAGATTGGCCATCATAAATATCCGTATTGAGTTGTATGAAGTGACTTAGAAGATGATGTTGACTTCCGAACTGTGGATAAGCTGTATAAGTATAATGATCATGCTTTCAAGCCAATAATGATCATGCTTACAATGACTTAATGATCATACTTCTGGTGTTTTGTGATCATGCTTTCTTTGATTTAATGATCATAGTTTCGGTGTTTTTATGATCATGCTTTCCGAGGGGGTTTATTTTAAACCTTTAAATTCAGCAACTTAAAACCACAAGAACAGCCAGATCATTAGATCACTTAATCATTTAAGATCATATTAATCAAAAAGATCAGTTATTTAAAAGCCAATAAATTCTCTTTATTTATGATCATTCTTTCTTTATCATTCAGGAACTATAGTGAAATTACGGTTAGTGTGATACGGATCAAAAATGAAACCAGAAGAGAAATTGTTAATTAAGGCACGAAGCCACAAAGATGGTCATTTATTTGAGGTATCTGAAACAGCCGTTGAATGGATAGAACAATATCAACACTTCAAAGGTGTCACCAAAAGCATCGTTGAGCTTCTTAACCTAATTTCACTTCGTGGGTTTAGCAGTAAAGACGGTTACGTTTCTACTACCGAGATTATTGAATCAACCGATGGTCAAGTTACTCGTGCAGCCTTACAGCAAAGGTTAAGAGCTGCGGTTAGTATCGGTCTTTTCAGGCAAATTCCGGTTCGCTTTGAAGAAGGTCTTGCTGGTAAAACTATGCTGCATCGCTTTGTTAACCCAAACCAATTGATATCAGTACTGGGTGCTACTAGCTTAGTGACAGAAAGCGTGAAGCAAAATGAGAAGCAAAAGCGATCTAAAGCTCTAGCTCAAACCAAAGTCAACAAGCGCTTATTGAATGAACACGGACTCAATACCCCACCAACGATGAAAGACGAAGCCGATCAATTTATTGTGTCGCCAACTAATTGGGCGGGTATTATTGATCAAGCCTTAGCGCCCCCTAGAACGCGCAAGAGCTACCAAAAATCAATGGTTTCGATCTCTGGAACTCGAGCTGTGATCGAGACACGATCTTCAAAAAACATTATGACGGTTGATGATCTGATGACGCTATTCGCGTTATTCACGCTTACTGTTCAATATCATGATCATCACCAAGATGATTACCATCTAGACGCGAAACACACACCGAACAAAACACCACTTTACATCACGGATATTTTGTCCTTGCGTGGCAAGAAAGACAGCGGGCCGGCACGTGATTCGATCCGTGACAGTATTGATCGTATCGAATTTACCGACTTCCAATTGCATGAGCTCACAGGCCGTTGGCTTAGCGAGAACATGCCAGAAGGCTTTAAGAGTGATCGTTTCCGATTCCTAGCTAGAACCATTACCGCATCGGAAGAAGCGCCTACAGAAGGCTCTGACGGCGAAATTCGCATTAAACCGAACTTATACATCCTGGTTTGGGAACCTTCGTTCTACGAAGAGCTGCTGACGCGTGACTATTTCTTCCTATTTCCGCCAGAAATCCTGAAGCAACATACCTTGGTCTTCCAAATGTATTCGTACTTTAGAAGCCGCATGGCACGTCGCCATTCAGATAGCATGTTGCTCAGTGAGCTCAACCAGAAATTGGCGCGTAACATCGATTGGCGTCGTTTCTCGATGGATCTGATCCGCGAGCTCAGAAAGTTAGGTGAAGTAGGGGATCAAGAAGATACCTTCCTGGTTAACCTTTGGGGTTATCACTTAACGATCACCGCGTTGATCGAAAAAGGAAAAACGACTGATTATCAGGTTGATATCAAATGTAATGTGGAAGAAGTCTTACGTTACTCAAGAGCACGCACCACCAATGCAGGCAAGCGTAATATGGCACCAACGTTACCGAACCCACTGCGTAATGAAATGGTGTCTAAGCAGAAATTGGAAGAGTTGTCTGAGATTATCGATGGTGAGTTTGAGCCAATTCAGCGCAAAGCACCGTCGCCAAGAGGCAAATTGGGACGTCGAGTTAAGCAGCGTAAACACTCTGTTGAGATCAACGCTGACGAGATCATGATTACTCTCTCTAAATATACCTCTGCAGAGGCTCTAGAACGCAGTATAACGGCTTTATCTGCTATGACAGGGCATTCACATGCTTCAATCAAAGAAGAGTGTTCTGAGCTCATTGAGAAGCTTGATTGGTTGAGAGTAGGGGAGGACGTTATCCCATACGAAACACTGAGTCGCTTGATTGAGCTTTACAACGACCGTGACAGCACCAGCAATCGACACTTGTCTATTGAACGTTTGATCTCTGGTTTAGCTGTGCGTCGTAAAGTGTGTAAACAAGTTCACGAAGGTCATTTAGACGAAAACGTGTTCTTAGCGCTCGACGAAATGGCGATTGGCCACTAGTCACTAACCACCAATCACTGTCACTGCTCAGTTGTAAGAAGCCCGTATTTACGGTCGACGAATGGATAGTTTGAACACATTAGGTGCTGATTAAAACCGCACCTAACGCTGACAAATTGATGACAATGTAGCGCATCCAGTTGATTATTATTTATCCCGAATAGACAACCTTTTGTCCTTTCTTATGATTAATAGATTGGCTCATATTTTGTTACATCATACTGAATAGATTTTTGCGAGTTCCTAAGGGACTCGCTTTTTTTTGCCTGCAATTCGGCTAATCATTAACATTCAAAAGCTTACCATTTAAATTCTACAGCTTATGGAGTCCGTTCCTGAAGCATGATCAAGGTGAGATCATGCTTTCTACGGTGCTTATTTTTGATGGGGTTCAGCTTTGATGTTTGATCGAACAGGGGTTGAACAAGGAATGGATCAGTGCAGTTGACGTAGAGCCATACCTTGATCATCGTTTTGGTGTTGACTTGCCATAAAGCGTACATGCGATTCGATCAATTTTTCTGATTCTTCTTTCCAGCGCGGTTCTTGTTGTTGGTTGGTAAACTCCAAAGCCAATACACACAAGTGCTGTAGCCGCTGTGTACACCACTCTTGTAAGTCAGGTTCTGATTTTGGATTACAAGACACAGCTTGAAGCTTGCTATAGGCAAACATCAAGTATTGGAAAGCTTTTTCCTGATGGTGCGAGCCACTAAGTTCGTTTGAGATAGATGGTGGGCTTGGTGGTGGAAGTTTTGTCGATGCCATCAGAATTTCATCTTTATATCGATAAAACGTAAAGATTCTCAAGCATCCGTCTAACCAGCATGCGATGCCTTTGCTCTGTTCATCCGTGATCAAAGGCCCCCAGAGTGCATCTGGAGGCGTTAAGATCAAAGGCTCTAACTTCTCCACTTGATCATGCTTTCGGTCTTTGTACCAATTTCCGATCCGCTCTAACCAAGTGTCTAGTTCATTCATGCAACATTATCCCACTGTTTAACATAGTAATTATCTGAAACTTGCTTGATCTCATGCTGTATTTCACTGCTTTGTTCACGAATACGATCAGCGTCTATTGAATAGTTTGGCTCATTTTTCACGAGTTCGCCAAATGGTAGATCAGGATCGGGCACAGCAGAGATCAATAACTTAGTGTATGGGTGTTGTGGGTTGGTTAAGATCGACTGGGTTGATCCCCACTCAACGATCTGTCCCTTGTACATCACAGCTGTCTCTTCTGCGATGTAGTGTGCTGTTGCGAGATCATGCGTAATGTACAAAAAACCTATCCCTAACTCTTTCTTCATCCTCTGCATTAGGTTCAAAACACCGAGTCGTATTGAAACATCCAACATCGAGGTGGGTTCATCGGCAAGGATAACCTCAGCACCGACTGCGAGTGCTCTGGCTAAGTTTATGCGCTGTCTTTGGCCTCCACTGAGCTCATGAGGGTATTTGGTGAGAGTTTCGATGGGCAACTCCACCAGCGTTAACAACTCTTTGAGACGCTCTGTGAGAGCTTGTTTCGTAGCAACTTGCTTGTGGATCTTAAGGGGCCGCGTTAAGTGGTGTTCAATGGTGTGGGTTGGATTGAGTGAGCCAAATGGGTCTTGAAATATCATTTGCACGCGGCTTCGGTAATCCAAGATATCTTTACGACTTTTTAAGGTAGAAATATCTCTGCCATTGAACAGTATTTCTCCCTCTGTTGGCGGATACACTTTGGTCATCAGTCGAGCGCAGGTGCTTTTCCCGCAGCCTGATTCGCCAACCAGTGCCAATGTTTTACCTGCATGTAAATCAAAACTCACCCCATGCAGTGCTCTAAAGATCTCTTCTTTGCCAAATCCACCACCAACAGTGAATTCTTTAACGAGGTTTTTTACTTGAAAAATAGGTTGTGACATGGAGCTCTCCTAGCACGCAGTTGCGTGAGCGTGTTCGTGAATATTGGGGAAGGAACTCCATAGCTTTTGGGTGTAGGAGTGCTGAGGGTTATTGCGAATCTCATGGGCTTGGTTGACTTCAACTATCTGCCCATGACGCATAATGGCAATTCGATCGCACAGTTGGCTCATTAGTGCGAGGTCGTGGGTGATAAACAATATTGAGAAACCAAACTCTTCTCTGAGTTGGTGTATTTGCTGCAGAATTTCACGCTGTACAACCACATCCAGTGCAGTGGTCGGTTCATCCATGATAATCAACTTAGGGTTGAGCGCGAGAGCTATCGCAATCACCAAACGTTGACGCATCCCACCGCTAAACTGGTGTGGGTACTCGGCTAGACGGTGGCGAGGGATATTGACTAGGTCGAGTAACTTTTCGGCGCGATCTTTTGCTTGCTCGTTGTTCATGCCCTTGTGGTGGCGCAATACATCGGCAAACTGTTCTTCAATGGTCAGTACAGGGTTAAGTGAGTTCATCGCGCTCTGGAACACCATTGCGATCTCACTCCAACGTAAGGTGTTCAAGTGGCTGTCCGATAAGCTCAGCAGATCTTGCCCGCCAAACAGTATTTGTCCGCCAGAGATGAAAGCCGGTGGCTTATGCAGACGGTTAATGGCAAATGCGATGGTACTTTTGCCACACCCGGATTCTCCCGCTAAACCAAAAATCTCGCCTTGGCCTATGTTAAAGCTTACGGATTTTACGGCATTAAAATCGCCGTCATCGGTAATGTAATCGACACATAGATTCTTCACTTCGAGAAGAGGTGTCTCTAAATTTTCCCTAGACATGATAAACACTCAGTTATGATATTGATAACTATTATCATTAACATGTGTTGAATTTAGTGGAAGAGAAGAGCACAAAAAGAATGAAGTGACTCGAATTATTTTTTGATTATTTCATGAAGTTTCAGCGGGAAATAGGAAATGAGAACGAGGAAAATGAGAGGTGGATCAAACCACATTTCTTATGGGGAATCTTTTAAATGTAATGGCACAAAATGGCTTTGGCAAAGTTTAAATGAGGCATTTATTAATTAGCTTTGTGAAGCGTCGGAATCATCACATTTCAGTACAGAATTGCTTAACAAGCGAAATAGCATTTGCTACAGATTACCTGTCCATTACATGGTGCTTTTCGGAGGAAAACATGTCCATTAATTCTATCAACCATGATGAAATGACAAATATTGCAAATAAGTGGGATGCTGAAGAAGAAGTATCTTTCAAACCAGAAAAGAAAATGAAGTCTGCTGAAGCTCGTCGTCGTATTGAAGCTCTAAGAGAAATTAGAGAAAGCGGTTTTAGTCTGGAAGAAGCGAGGGAGCTAGGTCTAATTCATTAACAATCCCCATTGCATTTAGAAGGGTGGCGCACCGTCACCCTTTGATTTATATGCCTTTTTTAAATAAGTTTGTGCTTTTTATAAGTAAACCATGCTCCTTGCCTCTCACCATTTAAATCTATTGTCCTTCCTCTACATTACTTGTTCTCGACTAAAAACATGCCCTTGGCATACTCTTTAACTAAGTTGTTTGACAGTTATATGCAACGCCACTAATTTTAAAGTTAAAGCAAAAATATGCGATGTTGTTGGTAAGGAGAAGGCTATGTCTAATTCGGTGGCTAAAGCCAAAGAAGTGCTGTTCTATGAACCTGAAGATCCAAACGGGTACCTGTCAAATTTTGCCGCTTGTCCTATCAAAATCGACGATCAAGTTTGGGCAACCAGCGAGCATTATTATCAAGCGATGAAGTTTGCCTCTCAAGCGCTGCGTAACACCATTCTCGAAGCCTCGACTCCTGCTGAAGCATTCTCTTTAAGCCGTGATTATGAAGACCAAGTTCGGGAAGATTGGTATGACATTCGTGTTGAAGTGATGCAGTTCATTGTCACAGAGAAGTTCAGGCAGAACCCACAGTTTGCGTTGTTTCTTACTAATACCGGAGATTCGGTGATCAAAGAACATTCGCACAAAGACCACTTCTGGGGGGATGGTGGCGATGGAACCGGCGAGAACCATTTAGGCAAGATTCTGATGGCAGTACGACAAGAGCTTCGTACTCAGCAACTGCATTTGATTGCTGCACACTAATCCATTTACCTCCGTGGTTCCAAATTAAGTAGCTCGATTACAGGCAAACTCTTTTGGCCCTTAAAGATGAATTAAAAAAGGCCGCCCTACTTAGCTTCTGTGCTAATCAGGGCAGCCTTTTAGGCTTAAGAGCGAGTTAGTCATCGAAGAGAGCTAAATTACGTTACCTAAGCTATACCTTTATGCGAAGGTTACAACTGATGCTGTTGCTATAAGTAACTCTGTACGATGTCGTTGAGCTGACCATCGTCTTTCATTTGGTCGAGGCGCTGGTCGATGAAGCTTTGCAGTTTAGGATCCATCTCTGGGTCAAATGCTAAATGGATGGGGTAGTTATTGATCACTGAGCCAAACTCTTGCATCTGGTAGTCATCAATACTGAGTTTCTGCTCATTTAGGTTGTATTTGATTCGAGATTCCATTTCAACAAAAACGGTATCACCCGGAGTTCGGTTTAATACACGAAAAGCCGCGCTGTAATCTTTAACTCGAATCTCGTTAAGCTTACCTTGTTGGATATAAGGCTCTAGATTTGGATATTCAAACCCCACCAGCAATACCACCGCTTTTCCGTTTAAATCATCGATAGTGTTGAACTCAAATGGCTTCTTGCCGCTGCTAAGTAACACATGTTTTACATTGTAAATCGGATCTTTAGACAAGTTTACAGATTGGATATTTCCCCAACTTGGGCTGCCATAGGTGACCCAGTTTGGATTCTCTCTAGCGTCGAGCTTATCGACCATTCGGTTGAAAGGGTAGGTGTGGTAATCGATCTCGTATTGGCTGTCGTCAAATACGGCTTCAACAATATCCGAAACCATTCCTCTGTGAGATGACCCGTCAGTTTCGATCTGAAAAGGTTGCGCTTGGCTTGCAATAATGTAGTAGTGAACAGGTTCGCTTGCAAAAGCATAACTGCTTGAAAACAAACTGACTATGGATGCAACTATTAGATGTTTTTTCATAACCTTCCCTAGTTATTTGATGAATGACTACTATTATACTAGTTGAGTAATTGTAGTTTGCTAGGATAACAATAATGGTAATTTTTGTATGGTGAATAAAGGAAAACGCTATATTGGACTCTCCCGACAGTTGATCGGGGTAATCATCGCAATCAGTACCTTATTCACAGTCATAGTGACAGGTCTAGGTTTGTATGTGGAGTACCAAAATCGAGTTTCTTTTATCAGTTCTCAGATCGAACAGGTTAAGGATGGTTATCTTTCCGGCTTAACCGCCAGTTTGTGGGTTGAAGACCGAGAGCAACTGTTTGTGCAAGCTGAAGGTATCTCCCGCTTACCCTCGGTCAGTTATCTGTTAATAGAAAGCCCCGATGAAAAAATTTTAGAATTAGGTCAACAGACGTCCGGTCAGTCTTATTCTCAATCTTGGGATATGGTGCATCAGATGGGAGGCTCAGAGTTCCAACTGGCGACGCTCACGGTGCAGTCTGATCTGAGTATGATTCTCAACGACTTTGAAGATCGGGTATTATTATTGCTCGCCTTCGAAGCAGTTAAAATCTTCTTATTGTCTCTGGTGTGTTTAACCATCGTCTATCGCCTTGTAGTCAAGCGCTTAATGACCATGTCTTCTCAGATCAACCATCAACAGGTTGAAGACAACAAGCCGCGATTTTTAACACCCACTAACTCTACATACAGTGATGAGATCTCGACACTAGAGAGCAGCTACAATCAGTCGATTGAACGTATTCGCCAACAATACCAAGAATTGGAAAAAGCCAAAGATACTGCAGAGGTAGCGAACCGTAACAAGAGTGAATTTCTTGCCAACATGAGCCACGAAATCCGCACTCCAATGAACGGGATTATTGGGCTTTCATCACTGCTTTCTGAAATGGATATGCCGAAAGAGCAAAAAGAGTATGTCGACATGCTCAACACCTCTTCGCTTACTCTACTCGATTTAATCAATGACATTCTCGACTACTCGAAGATTGAAGCGGGTCGTTTAGAGCTTCAGCAAGAACCGATGAAAATGATGGGTATTGCTGCCGATGTAGAGTCGACTTTCAGAGTTAAAGCCGAGCAAAAAGGGCTCAAATTCCAACTGGCGATTGATCCTAAGATCCCAACCATGGTGATTGGCGATGGCACTCAGTTAAGACAAGTGCTGAATAACCTAGTCGGGAATGCCATCAAATTTACCGAACATGGTCATGTCATGCTCTCACTTCGTTTAGAAGAAGTCATAGAGCCGGAACAAAAGCTCAGAGTGAAATTTGAGGTGACCGATAGTGGTATTGGTATCGCAGAAGACAAGCAACAATCGGTATTCGATAAGTTTCAACAAGCCGACGGCAGCACCACCCGCATCTACGGAGGCACGGGGCTTGGTCTTACGATATGCGATAAGATTGTGACCTTAATGGGCAGTAAGCTTGAGCTAACCAGTGTCGTAGGTAAGGGAAGTACATTCTACTTTACCGCTGACTTTGACCCGAGCTTAGACGTTGACGAGAGCAACATCGATTTTAATAAAGTCTCGGTACTTCTGGTTGATGACAGCCAGTTGAACATGCGTATTACCTCAACACAACTTCAATCATTCGGCGTTAAGTCTGAGTGCTGTGAAACCGCCACTCAAGCGTTAGAGCTTGTTTCAGAGTCTGTGGCGAAGTCGTTGCCTTATGATCTGGTGCTGATTGATAAAGTGATGCCGTCTATTGATGGATTCCAATTAGCAAGAAGTTTGATTGAGCGTTTTGACAAAGCTTGTCCGAAGCTAGTGATGATTTCTGCCGACCCTCGAAAACAGGATGAAGCACGCGCCAAACAAGTGGGTTTTGTTGCCTACATTGCTCGCCCTTATCAAGATAATCAGCTTAAATGGACGCTGAGTGAAGTCCTGGCGAGATCGGCTGATACCTCAACCTTTACCTATCCAAATCGAGGTGAGGTAGCGTTTAAAGATAATCAACCCGTGCCATTAACCAAATCATCGAGTTCTGTTGAAGCTACAACATCTGCTTCTGTTAGAACGACACAAATAGACAAACAAGCTCCAATCAAAGAAGAGCCAAAACCAGTGGCTGCTCCGTTTAGTGGTAAGGTTTTGGTCGTTGAAGATTCTAGAGTGAACCAACAAGTTGCCAAAATGATGCTTAAGAAGCTGGGGTTTGAGGTGGATATTGCAGACAACGGTGAAATTGGTGTCGAGAAATTTAAGGCCAATGACTATGTGATGATTTTCATGGATTGCCAGATGCCAGTTCTTGATGGTTTCGAAGCGACTAAGCAGATCCGAGCGCTCGAAGAAGGAACCTCTAAACACATTCCGATCGTTGCGCTGACGGCCAACGTCGTGCAACGAGATAAGCATTTGTGCTTCGATGTGGGTATGGATGAATTTTTACCAAAACCCGTCAATCAAGGGAAACTAAGAGAGATCGTTGCCAGTTTCTTGTCGAAAGGAACTGAGTCGAGCAAGGAACATGAGCAGAAAATCGTTTAGGTTCAATTAGCTGATGTCTCGCTAAAGCATATCCAACTCTATAAGAAACTCCGACAGAATCAGTCGGAGTTTCTTTTTTTTGCTAATGAGCACTTGGTTAGCCAATACATCTCGTTAGCTAAATCCACATAGTTATTTAAATACATATAGTTAAATAACTATGTGTATCAATACTGATTGAATCCATAAGCTGTTGTATTTAAGAAAACAAGCATGTGGTGATTGTCATAGCCGTGAAATACAACTGCCACGAAAATATGCTCTTAATGTCACAATCCCGTTATAGCATGCAGCCAACTAGAACTATGGTTTAGTTTTAACCTTAACGAAATTCAACCCGTGAGAGCCTAAGATGTTCAAACCTTTGTATGTATTTGATATGGATGAAACGCTGATCAATGCCGATGCAGCGATGCTCTGGAATGAGTTCTTGGTTGAAAGGGGCATTGCCACAGCGCCCAACTTTATTGAAGAAGATAAGCGCTTAATGGGTTTATATTCGGAAGGCAAATTGAACATGGAAGATTACCTAACATTTTCCATGCAGCCTTTGGCCGATATGCCAACAGAGCAAGTTACCGCTTTGGTGGAAGAGTGTGTTGAACAGCATATTTTGCCTAGACAGTTCAAGCAGTCGAAACCTTTGATTGAGCAGCTTGAGAATGATGATATCGATATGTTGATCATCTCTGCCAGCGTAACTTTCTTGGTGGAAGCGGTCGGTCGCAAGATTGGTATCGAGAATGCACTCGGTATTGATTTGATTGAAAACCAAGGCCGTTTTACTTCTCAAATATCAGGTGTGCCAAGCTACCGTGAAGGCAAAGTCACCCGTTTAAAAGAGTGGTTAGACAATCAAGAAACTAACTACTCAGACATTCATTTTTATACGGATTCAATCAACGACTTACCTTTGTGCGAACACGCTGACTTTGCTTACTTGGTGAATCCATGCCCGCGTTTGAAAGCACTGTCTGATCAACCGAATTGGTCGATCCTCAACTGGGATTAACGCAAATTTTATATTCGAATTAGGTTCGCTCTAGAACTCATCAAGCCGCTGACTACAGCGGCTTTTTTGCATCATCAGTCTAATGTTCGATTTATTACCTTAGCTGATAAAAGGATGCATGTAACAATTCAATAACATCTCTTACTCTGCTGTAAATCAAACAACCATCTTTCAATCCCTTGATAGCACTCACTTTCTTGTTGTGAGGATTTGTGTGTAACAATTATTTTACAATCTGGCGGGTTTTTAGCGTTATTGCTCATTTCCTTGCATGCATTCCAATCTATCGGCTTGTGGGCCAAATTTAATTAAGGACAAAAAACACACAACCATTTCACAAAAAACGTAATACAAAACCAATAGGTACAAGGAGAAAGTTCATGGTGGATACATACAACCCGCTTGGCACGGATGGATTCGAGTTTGTTGAATACACGGCCGTTGACCACAAGGGAATTGAGCAACTTAAAGCGCTGTTTGTGTCACTTGGTTTTGCTGAGATCGCCAAGCACCGTTCAAAAGAAGCTTGGCTGTATCGACAAGGTGACATCAACTTTATCGTCAATGAACAACCTCACAGCCAAGCGGAAGCGTTCGCTAAAGTGCATGGGCCATCGGTATGTGGCATGGCTTTTCGTGTCAACGAAGCAACCGCTGCTATGGAGCAAGCATTCAAGGGCGGTGGTGAAGAGTACAAAACAGAAATAGGGCCGATGGAGCTGAGCATTCCTGCCATTTATGGCATCGGTGAAAGCCTGCTCTATTTTGTGGATCGTTATGGCAAGCAGAGCATCTACGACGTCGACTTCCGGTTCTATGACGATGCGGAACAGCGCATGGCCGAAGCCAATGTTGGCTTGTATGAAATCGACCACCTCACGCACAACGTTAAGCAAGGTAATATGGATCTGTGGTCTGGGTTCTATGAGCGTCTTGGTAACTTCCGTGAGATTCGCTACTTCGACATTGAAGGCAAGCTGACAGGCCTTGTGAGCCGCGCCATGACCTCACCGTGTGGCAAAATCCGTATCCCTATCAATGAGTCTTCCGACGACAAATCACAAATCGAAGAGTTTATTCGCGAATACAACGGCGAAGGTATCCAACACATCGCACTCGCCACCGATGACATCTACAAAACCGTGAAGACTCTGCGTGATCGCGGCATGGACTTTATGCCAACCCCAGATACCTACTATGAGAAAGTTGACGATCGTGTGAAAGGCCACGGTGAAGACACTGATCTGCTGCGTGACCTACGTGTTCTGATTGATGGCGCGCCGACCAAAGACGGCATCTTGCTGCAAATTTTCACGCAGACGGTAATCGGGCCTGTGTTCTTTGAAATCATTCAGCGTAAAGGCAATGAAGGCTTTGGCGAAGGTAACTTCAAGGCGCTGTTTGAATCGATTGAAGAGGACCAGATTCGTCGAGGAGTATTAGACGATGCATAAATGGATCTCGTTTCCTCATCGGGAGGGAGTGTGCTCTAAGCAAGCGCATGCCGACTTCCCTGAAGAGGCAATCTATGAGCGAGAGGCGGGCCGAAGTGGTTTTTTCGGCCCTGCCGCTCACTTTCATCACCAACATGCTCCAACAGGTTGGTCGGAGTGGGAGGGCGATTTACGCCCTCGCGCTTTTGATTTTAAGCTGGTGGAAAAAGCCAGCCAGATAACCCCTTGGGCGGTGCCTCATCTTTTGCACAATGCGGACTGCAAAATCCGCGTATGGCGCATGGATGAGAAGATGGATTTCTTAGTGCGTAACTCTGACGGCGATGAGCTGTTGTTCATTCACCAAGGCAGCGCCGATCTCTATTGTGACTATGGTCATCTAGCAGTGAGTGAAGGGGACTACGTGATGATCCCGCGCTCGACCAACTGGCGTTTAGAGCCAAGCGAGCCGATGTTTATCTTGATGATTGAGAATACAGACGCGGCTTACTCCCTGCCAGAGAAAGGCATGGTCGGCAATCATGCGGTGTTTGATCCGGCGGTACTCGATATCCCTTCAATCAACGATCAATTCCGCGCTCAGTATTCAGAAGATCAAACCCAAGTTCAGGTGAAACGCCACGACAAAGTCAGTGTGATCACTTATCCGTTCAATCCATTGGATGCAATTGGCTGGCATGGTGATTTGGCCGTGGTGAAAGTGAATTGGCGCGATATCAGACCGCTGATGTCACACCGCTACCACTTGCCACCTTCTGCGCATACGACGTTTGTGGGTGCAGGCTTTGTGGTGTGCACCTTTGTACCACGCCCGATTGAGAGCGACCCCGGTGCATTGAAAGTGCCGTTCTACCACAACAATGATGACTACGACGAAGTACTGTTCTATCACGCTGGTGATTTCTTTAGTCGCGACAATATTGAAGCGGGCATGGTGACTTTCCATCCAGCAGGCTTCACTCATGGACCTCACCCTAAAGCCTTTAAGGCAGGTCAGGCGCATAAGAAGAAGTTTACCGACGAAGTGGCGGTGATGATCGATACTCGCCACGCGCTGCAGTTCTCTGATGAACTCGATAGCGTTGAGAACAAAGAATATGTCTACAGTTGGCAAGACACGGGTTTGCAAGAGACAGGTTCTCAAACCATGGCTGACGATAAGAAGTAAGGGACAAGGATGAAATTAGCAACCAAGAAAAATAGCACTCGCGACGGTTTATTGATGGTCGTGAGTAAAGATCTCAAACAGTGTGTAGCTGCCACCGAAATCTTCCATGCGATGCATCTGGCGCCAACCATGCAGGTGGCTTTGGATAACTGGGACAGCGTGACTTCTCAGTTAGAAGAGTTATACACCTCGTTAAACAACGGGCATGTGACAGGCAGTGAAGTGTTTGCACCTCAGTATTGTGAATCGCCTCTGCCACGTGCTTATCAATGGGCTGATGGCAGCGCTTATGTAAACCACGTTGAATTGGTGCGTAAAGCACGTGGTGCTGAAATGCCAGAAAGCTTCTGGGTCGATCCATTAATGTATCAAGGCGGCTCAGACGCGTTTATCGGCCCTCGTGACAACATCGAATTTGCCAGCGACGAATGGGGCATCGATTTCGAAGGTGAGGTCGCGATTGTGACCGGTGACGTGCCAATGGGTGCAAGTGCTAAACAGGCGCACGAGGCGATTCGATTACTGATGTTGGTGAACGATGTGTCGCTGCGCGGCTTGATTCCGGCTGAGCTCGCGAAAGGCTTTGGCTTCTTCCAGTCTAAACCGTCTTCGGCGTTCTCTCCGGTTGCGGTAACACCTGATGAGCTTGGCGAGCAATGGAGAGGCAGCAAGGTACATCTATCGTTGATATCGACCTACAACGACCAACCTTTTGGATGCCCGAATGCAGGTGTGGATATGACCTTCAACTTTGCAGAATTAGTTGTTCACGCTGCGAAAACTCGCCCACTATCGGCCGGTGCAATCATTGGCTCGGGCACGGTTTCCAATAAGCAAGGCACTGACCATGGCCCCTCAATTGCCGAGGGCGGTGTGGGTTATTCATGCATAGCTGAAGTTCGTATGATTGAGACCATCCGCGATGGTAAACCTTCGACTCAATTTATGTCGTTTGGCGATTCGATTAAGCTTGAGATGTTCGATGTGGCGGGTAATTCTATTTTTGGCGCGATAGACCAAAAAGTGAGCCAGTATCGGGCGTTATAATCTACGTAATAGGATTTCAGTATGAGCGAGAGCATCGTGAACAAGAACATTATACTTTACGGTTACTGGCGCTCATCTGCAGCCTATCGAGTGCGTATCGGATTGAACCTAAAACAGCTAAACTATGAGTCGAGATCGGTGCATTTGGTGCGTAATGGCGGCGAGCAGCATGAACCACAATATCGCGAACTCAATGCCAGTGAGTTAGTGCCTGTGCTGGTGGATGGTGACGTTCAACTCAATCAGTCGCTGACGATCTTGCAATACTTGGATGAAAACTATTTGTGTGAGATCAGCCCAGACTCCTTGTTGATTCCTGAGCAAACACCACTGCGCTATCAAGCGTTGGCAATGGCTCAGGATATCGCGATGGAAATTCACCCTCTGAATAATCTACGTGTGTTGCAGTATTTGGAGCGAGAGTGGTCGTGTGAGCAAGAGGCGAAAATAGACTGGCTTCACTATTGGATGAGCCAAGGTTTTTCGGCGTTAGAAGAGAAGCTTTCTAAGCATCGTCAAACACACGGTGATTCAGTTTATAGCCTCACCGATTCACCATGTATTGTCGATATCTGCTTGGTGCCACAGGTGTATAACGCGCTGCGCTTTGGTGTTGATATGTCACCGTATCCGTTGATTAACTCGATTGTTGAAGCGTGTAATCAGTTGCCCGCTTTTATTGATGCGATGCCAGAGAACCAAGCGGATGCGAATACACCGATGTGAACGTATTGAATTGTTTTTTAATGAACTGGAAATATTATTTGGATGAAGTCTCGTTACAATTACGCTTTGGTATATTTAAAGATATTATGTATTCATTCTTTTCAGGTTTAATTTCTAATTTTATGAATATTTATCTCACTAGCATTAAACGGTCCTAATAAAATAAGCCTCATTATAATTAAATAAGAGGCTTGTAATAGATTTTATATTAGTAGTATTTATTGCTCGATAATATTAGTAATAAACAATACCTTCGCCTTTCGTTATCAGAGTACCAGCTTCATTGGTGATTATTTTATCTAAATCAAATAATGAACCAATCGCCGCATTACCTAAGCCAGCTTCAACGAATTTACAAACGGCATCAATTTTTGGCCCCATAGAACCAGCAGGGAATGAAAATTCTGCTAAACCAGCAGGCGTTGCTTGCTTCATTTCTGCTTGGTCTTCTTTACCATAGTTACGGAAAATCGAACCATCGGTTAAGATAATAAATAAGTCGGCATGGATTTTTTCAGCGAGTAGTTCAGCCGTAAGATCTTTGTCAATGACGCACTCTACGCCAGTACTCTTACCTTGCTCAATACTCACGGGAACACCGCCGCCGCCACAAGCGATAACAAGGTTTTCTGTATCTAGAAGAGTTTCAATTTGCTGAATTTCAACAATGCTTTTTGGCATAGGAGAAGGCACAACGCGTCGGTAGTACTCACCATCAGCTTTAAACTGCATTGTGCTTTGAGCCATTAATTCTTTAGCTCGTTGCTCTGTATATACAGGGCCAACAAATTTAGTCGGGTTAGCAAACGCAGGGTCTTTTTTGCATACTTCAGTTTGCGTGACTAGTGTCGCTACGTCTAATTCAGGGTCAATGTTTCTGAGCTCTTGTTGTAACATGTAGCCCACCATGCCACAGGTTTGGGAGCCGAGTACATCCATTGGGTATGGTGTCGTCTCTGGCGAATATTCGTTATAAGCCGCGTTTTGTTCCATCAACAAACCTACTTGTGGGCCATTACCATGAACGATAACAATCTCATGCTCGCGTGCGATTGCGGCAATACTCGCCGCTGATTTTATTATATTTTCACGTTGGTTCTCAGCCGTTAATGCTTGGCCTCTTGCTAAAAGAGCGTTACCGCCTAAAGCTAATACTATGCGCATGATAATGTCTCCGATCATTTAATAATGATTTTATTTATTTTACGTAGGGATTAACCGCTTGTTTCTAATTAAATTCAAGCTTATTAATAGGAGTGACTAGTTTTTTAATTACTCTTAAGTAATTAACATGCCGAGATAGTATGGGAAAATAACTGTTCTAAATGTGATAGCTATCAAATTATCATTTCACTAGAAATGGAGCTGTGGAAACGGGAGTTATTGTAATTCGATTAAATATCCATAAGCTTGGATACAATCCAGTAGTGGACTCTTTTTTTGTATAAATGATTCGTCTTTAGTGAATATTATCTCTGGCTATAAAATGATTAATTTTCAAATTTTGTTTTAAATATGACGTTCAGATCGCATTAAGATCTTTAGAAAAGGCACGAAGCCAAACAGATGAGAGGGTTCATGAGCTCAAAGAGTGGCTTCGATTTAGTTTTCAATCGGCTGCCTTTACTCTAGATGTTATCTGACAGCCAAGTGAAAATTGGAGATAGTTAGCCACTTTCTAAGGCTAAAGCTAAAGCTAAAGCGAAACAACGCGCTTTATTTCTTCCAAAACCTCGGCGTTAGCGATAGCCCCGAGGTTTTCTACACTCTTACCATTGATGACCTGTTTCACTGCCAGCTCCACCAGTTTGCCAGAGCGTGTTTTTGGCACGTCGCTGATCGCAAATATCTGGCTTGGCACATGCCTTGGTGAGCAAGATGATTTGAGTTTACTTCTGATGGCTGTCAGTAACGTTTCATCTAGACTCACATCTTGCTGCAGTTGGACAAACAGCCATATCTGCTCGTTGCGGTCGATGTCTTTACCGACTGCTATCGAATCCACAATGCCTTCAATAGTGTTCACTTGCTGGTAGATCTCGGCAGTACCAATTCGCACACCACCAGGGTTGAGTGTGGTGTCGCCTCGCCCGTAGAACAGATAGCCACCATGAACGCTCTGTGCGACTTCATCGCCGTGATGCCACACATTATCGAACCTATCCCAATAGGTGCTGTGATAGCGCTCTCCGGTGTCATTCCAGAAGCCAACAGGGAAGTTGGGTAGGGAGTTGGTACACACCAGTTCGCCACGTTCATGATTAACCTTGTGACCAGACGAATTGAACACCTTGATGTCGACGCCGAGCCCTGCCTGTTGGCACTCACCACGATACACCGGCGAGATAGGGTTGCCTAAAACAAAGCAGCCACAAATATCCGTGCCGCCAGAAATAGACGCCAAATGTAGGTCTTGCTTGATGTGTTTGTAGACGTAATCGAATTGCTCAGGGTAGAGCACTGAACCCGTCGAGCACAGTGTTCTTAAGTGGGGAAGAGAGTGACTGTCGATCGGTGATAGTTCCGCTTTCTCAATCGCCTCTAGATACTTGGCTGAGGTGCCAAATGTCGATACATCAGCTCGCTGCGCTAAATCCCACAGAACGCTAGGTTGCGGATAAACCGGGCTACCATCAAAGATCACCAAACAAGCACCGCTAGCGAGCGCAGAGACGTGCCAGTTCCACATCATCCAGCCACAAGTGGTGTAATAGAACACGCGATCTCTCGGTTTAATATCGCAATGAAGCTGATGCTCTTTTAGGTGGTTGATGGTAGTGCCACCAACAGAGTGAACAATACACTTGGGCTTTCCGGTGGTACCGGAAGAGTAGAGCACAAACAGCGGATCATTGAAGCCGATACGAACAAATCGAAGAGGTTGTGGCTGATGGTAATGAATGATGCTGTTCCAACTTAGAATCGATACATCATGCTCAACTTTTTTCTTCTTTAAATCGCTCTTTTCTAAGTCATTACTCGGTTTCAAATAGCCGATCTGACACACCTGTTTTAATTCGTTTAAGTGTTCGATGATTTCACGGTTTTTGTCCGTCATATCGAACGTCTTGCCATTGAAGGTGTAGCCGTCACAGGTGAAAAGCACCTTAGGTTTCACTTGGCCAAAGCGCTCAATCACGCTCTCGACGCCAAAATCAGGCGAGGTCGATGTCCAAATCGCCCCTAAGCTGGTGGTTGCCAACATCGCAATCACGGTTTGAGGAAGATAAGGGGTATAAGCGGCGACTACATCACCCTGTTGCACGCCACAATCTACGAGCCATTGTTGAACGTTAGATACTTCCTTACACAAGTTTTGCCATGTGTAGCTTTGATGCTCGCCACGCTCATTCTCAAACCAAATCGCAAGCTCGTTTGGTAACGTTTTTGATGAGTGCAGCAAGTTTTCGGCGTAGTTAACTTGAGCATTCGGAAACCACACCGCATCGCGATTTGATTTTGACTGTTGCCAACGGCTCTCGCCTTGAGTTTTGATGAGCTCTCTTTGTGCGTTATCAATACTGTCTTGCGAGCCCACCATTCCACAAAACTGCCAAACGTTCTGCCAAAACGACTCGGGATGTTCCACAGACCATTGATGAAGCTCCGTGTAGTTTTTCCATTCCGTCTCTAGCCCTAAGTCTTGTGGCTTTAATCCTGACAGAGTGAGGCTATCCATAAATCGGGTTACGTTGGCGTGTGCGATACGCTGGTCGCTAGGCTGCCAAATTGACTTATTGCTTTCGTGCATTCCTTTACCTTTAACAAAATGTTAACGATTTCAGTCTGGTATTTAGGTTTTACAAAGTCAAAAGATCAGCAAAATAAGGGTGCGTCGGAACTGTGTAAACAAAATGTTACACGATCGCTTGTTTCGAAAAATCGCGCAAATTGGCGGATATAAGGAGTGGAGATAGGCTTAAAGTGAGACATTCGAAAGGAGGTGTGTAATGACTCAATATCATTCTAAGCCCGTGAGCCAAGAGGGATGGGTTGAGTGGAGCCTCGAAGAAGACGCCAT
This sequence comes from Vibrio sp. 10N.237.312.B06, assembly GCF_041464685.1. Classification (NCBI taxonomy): domain Bacteria; kingdom Pseudomonadati; phylum Pseudomonadota; class Gammaproteobacteria; order Vibrionales; family Vibrionaceae; genus Vibrio; species Vibrio sp. 10N.237.312.B06. The sequence continues at coordinate 16,544 of NZ_JBFSPI010000003.1, read as the reverse complement.
TTGGCACGACTTAGTGAAAAGGCAACTGGACGTCATTAATGACCGCGCATGCGATGCTTATTTGCACGGTTTGACCCTGCTGGATCTGCCATTAGACAGAGTTCCCCAGCTTCCAGAGATAAACAAGGTGCTAATGGAAACAACAGGTTGGCAGGTTCAGCCTGTGCCTGCATTGATCGATTTCGACCGATTCTTTGATTTGCTCGCCAATAAGAAATTCCCAGTTGCGACATTTTTGAGAACGCGAGACGAGTTCGATTACTTACAAGAACCTGATTTATTTCATGAAATTTTCGGCCACTGTGCCATGCTCACTAATGCTGATTTCGCAGCATTCACGGAGCATTATGGAAAACTAGGCCAAGCGGCCACATCTAAACAGCGCGCTTATCTTGCCCGTTTGTATTGGTTTACGGTCGAGTTCGGTTTAGTAAAAGAGGGACAAAAACTGAAAATTTATGGCGGTGGTATTCTCTCGTCTCCGGCGGAAACCATGTATGCATTGGGTGGTGATTTGGCGGTTCGTGAGCGGTTCGATCTGCAAACAGTGTTAAGAACTCCTTATCGTATCGACATCATGCAGCCGAAATATTACGTGATCGACGAGCTGTCTGAGCTCTTCCAAATCAGTCAGGAAAACCTATTACAGCAAGCTGATCTCGCCATCGATGCGGGGTTACTACCACCACTTTTTGAACCCAAGGAACCAACACATGTTGAATGAACAAAAATGCGAAGCCTGCAGTATCGACGCGATTGGCCTAAGTGAAGATGAACAACAATCTTTACTGTTGGAGTTGTCTGATTGGCTGATCATCGAAAGAGATGGCATCCCACAGCTTGAGAAGGTGTTTAAGTTTAAGAACTACAAACAAGCGTGGGCATTCAGCAACAAAGTGTCAGAGTTAGCAGAAGAAGAGTTCCACCACCCTTCGATCTCACTGGAGTGGGGCAAAGTCACCGTCACTTGGTGGAGCCACTCAATCAAAGGCCTCCACAAAAATGACTTCATCTGCGCCTCACGCTGCGATGTGTTCGCGGTGAGTGAATAGACTTTTGGGTTTCGAGGAGCTGTCTTTCTTATCTCTTTGATGCGATTATCTAATTATTCAGCTCATAATGTGAGTTGAATAATTTCCTTAAACAGCTCATAGTATGAGTTGAATAAGTGATACTTTCGCATCATGGGGCGTAATATGTGGATTTGGCAGCAAGATAATTGGCCAAACTTTGTTTGGGATAATCAGAAAATAGGCGTGAGGTTAAGAGAAGTACGGCTTAATCAGGGCATTCTATTGGGCAAGATTACCTCACAGTCGGCAGATCAATCCCAAACCATGCTCGACACCTTATTAGCGAACATAGTCCATTCCAGTGCGATTGAGGGAGAAAAGCTTAATGCTTTCTCGGTCCGGTCTTCTTTAGCCAATAAACTCGGTGTCAGTGAAGATCGACCTTTTCCAACGACAGAACAAACCGATGGCCTAGCTGAAATTATGTTGGATGCGGTGCAGAACCTAACAGAGCCACTAGCGCTTGATAGGATCTTACATTGGCACGATAGACTGTTTCCTCAAGGCTACACCATGTTTAACCCTGTAGTCGGAGGTCAGCTACGAGGTGAAGCTCCGATGCAAGTGGTATCAGGAAGAATTGACCGTCCAACCGTGCACTTTGAAGCACCTAGCCGAGACATTCTTGATGCTGAGTTAGATGCGTTTATCAAATGGTTTAATGATTCACTTACCGACGCCACACTCGATCCTCTATTGCGAGCCGCAATCACTCATCTTTGGTTTATTACCTTACACCCGTTAGATGACGGTAATGGTCGTATTACTCGATTGTTGACCGACTTGGCGTTAGCACAGGCCGAGCAGCAGTCGGTACGCTTCTATGCGATGTCGGTGGGAATTCTCGCTAACCGCAAACATTATTACGAGACATTGGAGCGAACCCAGAAAGGGGGACTCGATATTAGCGATTGGTTGATGTGGTTCTTAGATACTTTAGACGAGACGTTTACCGGTGTTTTTTCTGAGGTAGACCAAACCGTTTATAAGACCAATTATTGGCGAAGTGTTGATCAAACCAAGCTTACTGTAGAGCAAGTAAAAGTGCTGAATAGGATGCTCGATGGGGATTTTTCAGAAGGCATTAATGCCAGTCAATATAAAAAGGTAGCAAAGGTAAGCAGTGCCACTGCAACACGTCATTTGAGCGCTTTGATTGAGCATGGCTGCTTAGTCAAATCTGGTTCTGGTGGCAGAAGCACGCGCTATCTGTTGCCTGAGTAGGGTTTATACACCCATATTCATTTCTATACTTAAAAGCTGCTAACGTTCAGAGTGAATGTTGACAGCTTTTTAGGTTTCCAATTTCATAATTTTATACAGTGAGTCATAGAGGTAATTAGACTTAACCATTAACCCAATAGAGGTGATGTTTAACTAATTGATTTTATTTAACTTGCTTTGAATGTTTCATCAATCACTTTAATATGTAGGCTGTATTTTGATTTTATGTCTTACATCAGAGGTCACATGCTCTATAAGTTCTTACCCTATGACAGAGTAGATGTTATAAGCGATTTAAGAATCCGATTTTCGCCGTTAGACTCTCTAAATGATCCATATGAAGCATTACCATCAATCGATTTGTCTAGTTTGAGAGAGCAAGAAGTATTGAAGGTGAATGATCGTTTAGACTCATTATGGGAACGGACTGCCGATGAAGAAAAAACTGAAGATAATTGGCAAATATTATCAAATGGTAGACAAGAATTAGTGGCGCATATTGCGAATCGATTAGGTTCTTCAGAAGTAAGGACTGAGTTGATGGGCTTATTCGGAGACAAGTTTGGTATCTTGTCTTTGTCTCGCACTAAACAAAATCTTTTGATGTGGTCACATTATTCCAGTGCCATGACTGGTTACGTCATTGGTTTTGATGAAAGCCACGAATTTTTCCACAGGCCAACTTTATTTGGAGAGCCGACTAAGCCATCACCTGTAAAATACTCGGAATCTCGAATGCAATTTAATGTTCACAGTGGTGATAAACTTGACCTTCTATGCCATAAGCCATTGGATTGGGCGTATGAGCAGGAAGAAAGGTTGTTCCTTTCACTAATGGATGATGAGTTCAAGACAGAACATAAAGACAATTTTGATAATAGCGTCTACCTCTACCCAATCCCCCCTGAGGCAATTCATAGCGTTTATATAGGAGCTAGAGCATCTTCCGAAATTAAGAGAAAAATTCAACTCGCAATCAGAACAAATAATTTAGATTGCAAAATTTATTTAGGTGATTTGTCTGAAACTGAATACAAAGTAGATTTTTCGGAAGTTGAGCTTAAAGATTTGATAAATTGATACAGTATTTAAAATGTTCCGGGGCTTACTGTGAGCCTTTTATTGGCAAATAACTCGCGGTAACACTTTTCCCAACTCCCCTTAGCTTGACCTGCATCAGCGACTTGCTTGGTTTCTTGTCTCATAAACCCTTTCTGTTACTCATAGTATTGGTTTTATGAGGCTGCTCTATGATATATTTCTCGGCCAAGTGTATTACAGACGAAGGCTAATAATGTCTATCAACCTTTCACTCCTCCCACCCAGTGAGAAAAATAAAATCGAACTGGATAAGCAAGCATCGTTTCTTGTATGGAAACTGAAGCAAGCGAAATGTGGCCCTGAAGCCATTGTTGAAGAAGCAATGAAGCTAGGTGATCCAGAAGAAAAGGCTTGGTTTGAGCAGTCTGTAGAAAAATACAAACGGGTAATGGGTGTCGCATAAACGCAGATAAACCTTACCCAGCAAAGCTGTTGAATTGAAATGACGCAGTAATTTGCTAGAATTTGCACCGTTAATTGAATCAGAGAGAAGATCCCGATGGGAAGAAGTTTTGAAGTGCGCAAGGCCTCAATGGCGAAAACTGCAGGCGCAAAAATTAAAGTTTATTCTAAATACGGTAAAGAGATTTACGTACTGGCTAAGAACGGCAGCTCTGACCCAGACATGAACCTACCTCTTAAGCACCTGATTGCTAAAGCGAAGAAAGACCAAGTACCCGCTCACGTTATCGACAAAGCGATCGATAAAGCGAACGGCGGCGGCGGTGAAGACTTCCAACCAGCTCGTTACGAAGGTTTTGGCCCAGGTGGCACAAGCGTAATCGTAGACTGTTTAACAGACAACGGTAACCGTACTTTCCAAGACGTTCGCCAATGTTTCGTTAAAACTGGCGCGAAAATCGGTGTTGAAGGTACTGTTTCTCACATGTTCGCTCACCAAGCTGTATTCCAGTTTGCAGGCGAAGATGACGAGATCATCCTAGAAACGCTAATGATGGAAGACGTAGACGTGACTGACGTTGAGCTAGAAGACGGTGTTATCACTGTATTCGCTCCAACGACTGAGTTCTTCAAAACGAAGACAGCACTAAACGCTGCGTTCCCAGACCTAACGCTAGACGTTGAGGAAATCACTTTCGTTCCTCAAACAACTACGCCAGTAGCTGAAGAAGATTCTGAGAAATTCCAGAAGTTCTTAGACATGCTTGACGACTGTGATGACGTTCAGCAGGTTTACCACAACGCTGAGCTGTAATATCAATCTATAATTGATAGCTTTGCTCTTGTGAGTAGAATGTAGAATACAAAAAACCGAGCCTAGTGCTCGGTTTTTTTTATGGGCATAATTCAGACGTTTATCCGTGAGCATGACTCTTTGATCGCAGCCCCTTGATGGCAGCTTCTAGATCATAGCTCCTAGAGCATAAGCCCTTGATCATCGTTCCGTGACCTCCGGTATGCAAAGCGCTCTCGGGCGACAAATCCATGCTGAGAGTTTTCTGATCAAAGGAAGCACGGTGAGGTTGAGCGTGATAGCACACGGCCAAGCAATGAAAAAGCTTTGCAGCCAGATTGGCGGCCACTCGGGGCTGAATCCCATTTTGTAGCCAGAAATTAACCCAGACATGATAGTCGCCATGGTCAGGGAGGATAAAATCGCGGTTACCCAAAATTGTTTGTTGTTCATACTGTGTTCTCCCGTGATTTTCTGTTGTTGATGAGATAAGGTTACATCTATCCATTAATGAGAAAAATAGGCACATATAGAAGTATGAATTCCATATTTGGAAACATTGATGATCTGTTCTTATTCTGTGCAGTGGTTGAAGAGGGCTCTTTGCTATCGGCTTCTAAACGGCTGCAACTCCCAGTGTCGACTATGTCGCGTAGGCTAACCGCATTGGAAGATCGCCTGAATATCCGACTTTTAGAAAAGAAAGGTCGTGAGCTGGTGGCCACCAAAGACGGCGAGGCGGCCTTTTCTGCACTGAGCAGCGGCATGGAGTCGATTCATCAGGGCTTTAATAGCTTGCTAGAAGAGCGTGACGCTATTCAAGGCAAGATAAAGCTCGCCGTACCTCACAACTTCTATAGTGGCTTTTTAAGGTCGATGGTAGAGCAATTCCTCACTCAATATCCGAACGTTCAGCTCGATCTTACCTTGAGCCAGCAACAGTTTATCCCGCAGACCGACCGTGACTTACTGATCACGTTTAAGATCTCAGAGATGGAAGGCATGATTGCTCGTCCACTTTTCAAAGCCAAACACGGATTTTTCGCGAGCCAAGAATACTTAGATTCGCGTGAGACGATTGAAAATCCGGACGACCTAGAGCTTCAAGACTGGATCAACGTTGATGATGTGTTTGATATGCCGCTCTACAAATCCGACCGCTTAGAGCAGATGATCACGATTAAACCCAAGTTCATCGTCAACGATATTCATGCGGTGGCGGCCGCAGCGCAAAAAGGTTTGGGGCTTGCTTCATTGCCTTTTCGTCATGTATCCCCTGAGATGAATTTGATTCAAGTGCTCCCTGAGTATCATCGGGGTGATCGCCAAGCGTATTTAGTGTACAAAGAAAGAAAATATCAGCCAAAGGCTTTGACCCTGCTTATTGATGCGTTGATTGAGAGTGTTCGATCTTTTCATAGCGATGACTTGGTCAAATAAAAGGAGAAAGAAATGAAAGTAAGTTTTATCGGGCTAGGCGTTATGGGCTTCCCAATGGCAGGCCACCTAGTCAAAGCCGGTTTTGAAGTAACGGTGTTTAACCGCACTCACAACAAAGCATTAGACTGGGCTGATAAACACCAAGGTAAAACGGCAGAATCTGTGGCTGAGTGTGTCGCAGAAGCTGACGTGGTATTGGTTTGTGTAGGTAATGATGACGACGTACGCAGCATGACAACCAGCGAAACAGGCGCATTGGCAGCAATGAAGCCAAACGCGATTCTTGTCGACCACACTACAACGTCTGCTGTGCTGTCTGAAGAGCTTGAAGTGGCAGCGAAGCAAGCTGGTGTTCGCTTTATGGACGCGCCAGTGTCTGGTGGCCAAGCGGGCGCAGAAAACGGCGTGCTAACCATCATGTGTGGCGGCGAACAAGCGCTTTTCAACGACCTTCAACCTGTGTTCGAAGCTTACGGTAAGTCGTCAGTTCTGATGGGTAAAGTCGGCCAAGGCCAACGCGCAAAGATGGTCAATCAGATCTGCATTGCAGGTGTATTGAATGGTCTTTCTGAAGGTTTGGTACTTGCTGAAAAATCAGGTTTGGATATCCCAACTCTGGTTGATTGCCTTAAAAACGGCGCAGCAGGTTCATGGCAGATGGAAAACCGCGCGACCACAATGGCGCAAGACAAGTTCGATTTCGGCTTCGCCATTGATTGGATGATCAAAGACTTAGGTTTCTGCTTAGATGAAGCTGAGCGCCAAGGCATCCAACTTCCACTGACCGAAAAAACCAACAACGCTTACAAGGCATTGTCTGCGGAAGGACAAGGCCGCATGGATACCTCGGTATTGATGAAAGCCGTAGTTGAAGAGACTAAGAAGTAGAAGAGACGAAAAAGTAGAAGAAACTAAGAAATAGAAGAATTTGAATAGTAGACGAGATTAAGTAGAGAGACTAAAAGTCGTCGAAGCTTCGTTCTGTTTTGACAAAATAGCCGCTAACTAGCGGCTATTTTTTATTTTTAATCAAAAAGAAAAATAACATATTTTTCAACAATGTAAGTGGTTGTAAGCTTGTTTTGGTTGAAAGTCCATCAGCACCGTTCGTGTGCTGCGAGATCTGTATCAATTTCGCTTCACTCTATGCTGGTGAATTGTTTAATTGATCAAGTTATGTTGCTATTCCATTACAAAATAGTTGAGGAACGATCGCAGTTTGAACTGGTCTTTTTAGGTTGGTGGGTTATAAGTCAATGATAAAATAATTAAAAAGAGTGATACAATTATCATTATTAATAAATTCCCATACATTATTTTTCAGGGTTATATGAAATCAATATCAACAAAGCTTCTTCTAGTTCCACTGTTCTTTTCTATCTTTTTAGTTGTAAGCAACTTAAAAAGCGAAGCTACTTCAAATGAGGTTATGGACAGTTTTCACTCTGTGTACGAGGACCGAGTCATTCCGTTATCTGATTTGAAAAGTATTTCGGATTTGTACGCGGTAAGCGTGATTGATGCGGCGAATAAATACCATGTGGGAATGATAGAGCAGACGGCTTTTTATTCTGGTGTTTCTGTTGCGATGAAAGAGGCTCATGAGCTATTCCTTCATTATCTGGCAACGCAGCTAACACGAGAAGAAGAGGGGTTGGCAAAAGAGCTTCAACTTAAAATAGACAAGGTGGAGCGAGAAGTACCATTAATTCTTGATAAACATAGAAATATGATGATTGATGATTCTGAGATGATCACTCAGCTTTATCTCCTTGTTGATGATATGGGAGGCGTTCTTGGTGAATTGATCTCATTGCAATTGGACGTCGCTAAGGAAGAATTAGCCCATTCTGATTCAGTTTTAGAGTCCAACTCTTCTTTCTCATGGTGGCTGGTTCTTTTCTCTTCTATCGTTGCTTCTGGCTCATCTTATTTCCTAGTGAAAAGAGAATTGAGAAATTTACCATTGATCGTAAATTGGATTAGAGCCCTTGAGAATGGACGTTTATCGGACGTTAAATTGAAAGAGGGTGGAAATGAGCTCGACACTATTTCAGATTCTTTGTCTCAACTGTCTGCAAAATTGAATGATATCCTGTCACAGGCAGGTGTAAGCATGAATTCAATTAACCAAAAGCAAGAAGAGTCTTTAGCTCTGATAGAGCGATCCCAGAGTAACTCTTTGAATGAACTATCATCGGTAGAGCAAATCGCGACGGCCGCGACTGAGTTATCTTCAACAGCGAGAGACGTTGCAGACAACGCACAAAGAGCTGAGCAGTCAGCAATGGAAGCGAATGACATTATTCAGCTAAGCCATGGAACATTGAAAAACTCAACTGACACGACAGAAGAAATTTCTGAATCAATATCAGAAACTCAAACGGTCGTGAATTTACTTAGAGAGCACTCAGAGCGTATCAGCAGTGTTGTTGAGGTAATTAAGAACATCTCTGAGCAAACTAACTTGTTAGCGCTCAATGCCGCGATTGAAGCGGCTAGAGCCGGTGAACAAGGAAGAGGATTTGCTGTTGTTGCTGATGAAGTAAGAGCCTTGGCAGGGAAAACGCAGCAGTCGACTATCGATATTCAAGAAATCATTGCGCAGTTACAAGACCAATCTAAGCAAGCGGATGAATCTATGGTGAAAAACGTTGAACTGATGCGCTTAACAAAGTCTACCACTGATGAGCTTGCTCAATCTTTTCATTCGATATCAGAAAAGGTTTTAAGTATTTCAGAAGTGAATGCCATTGTTGCTACGGCATCAGAAGAGCAAAGTGCCGTTACGACAGATATATCGACACAGCTTGAAAATATGAACGTACTGGTTCAACAAAATATTGAAGGCATTGATCAATCAGCTCAAGCAAACCAAAGCGTTGTTGAAGTGACGAAAGAACTCAACTCAGAACTAAGCTATTTTAAGTTAGACAGATAATGAGTCATGCAAGTGTGCTTTTCCCTTAGAAATTAAGCACCCTTGCTCTAGATGTAGTAATTTAGACCACGACAAGATAGCCGCCATTGAGCGGCTATTTTTTTGTCTGGTATATGTGTCATTGAATACATTACTTGGCTTAAAGAGGCCCGAATAAATCGTTTATTTAACTCAATAACGTTCTTCAGGGATTAATTTTCATGCGCAATTGTTCGCACTGTGCTTGTTGGTTGGGTTTGTTTAAATTTACACAATCAGCTGTTGGTACAGCCTGTGCTTTGGCCATTGGTAAGCACGATCGCTCGGCAAGTATCCTTCTCTGAAGCTTAGCAATGCTTCTTTTTCTGAAACTCGCTCCTTTCTTCTCGTTTTCTTGTACTGCTCACGTACAAAGTTTCCCGATATTCGCTTTCTAATTCCCAATATTGCTATTGTTAAGTTAACGCTTAGATGAGAATAAGTCCTATTAAGGAGTCGTCTATGTATCTATCTGACAAGATGAGCGTCACTCAAGCCCTCATTGCACTATTAAAAACGGAAAAAAAGCGTATCACTTATACCAGTGTTAGCGCCGTGTTGTGCGTGTTCGCAGAACTTGCCACTTGGATTTGCTTATACGTCGCATTGAGCAATTATCTGAACACCCAAAGTCTGAACTTCTACTTAGCCCTTATGACTATCGCAGTTTGTGTGCGCTATTTTTTCTATGCGATATCGGTATGGCAGGCGCATCTTGCCGCTTATCAAATTATTCAGACCATTAGGCAGAAGCTTGTTCGTGCTCTGTCTGAAATGCCGACCGTTAAACTGATGCAATACCATCGTGGAGATTTAGAAAAACGACTCAATGATGATTGTCAGAGCCTTGAGCCTCTTATTGCTCATCATACTACCGATATTATTACTGGAACTTTACTTCCGTTTGTTTTGCTTGGTTTTATGGTTAGCATCGACTGGCAACTAGGCTTAATCGCATTAAGTCCTCTCCCCCTCGCTGTGATTGCCCAAACAGTCATGATGCGGGGCTTTTCAGATAGACAAAAAAAGTACAATCAAGTCGTTGCGAATATGCACAAGGCGCAACTGGAATTTTTACGCAGCATCGGCGTGATGAAACTTTTCGGCGTTGATGCTGACTCTTACCGCCAGTTAAGCCATAACATGACTAAGCACCACAAGCTGGTTAACGCTTATCCCAATCAAATGGTTGGAGCATGGGTCACCTTTACCACCTTAGCTCAAGCGTCTTTGGTTCTTGTTATTCCATTCGCCATCGTAAAATTGACCCAAGGTTCATTAAGTCCAGTCGAGCTCGCAATGATCGTGATTCTTTGTGCCGGCATCCTTAAACCATGGTTGGATCTAACACAGATATTTGGGCAAGTGCAGCAGTCCTTCTCTTCTTTAGAGCGAATACTACCTCTGTTCCCCTTAACGTCGGATCAATATTTCAAATCCGTTGCAACGCCTTATGTCGAGCTTTGTTGTGAAAATTTAGCGGTCAAACGTGGCTCACTCGACATCGTCAGTGGGCTGAACCTTCAGTTATCTCATGGCGAATGCATCGTAATTCAAGGAGCGTCAGGCTCAGGGAAAAGTAGTGTATTGGCAACACTCTATGGAGAACTAGCAACATATGAAGGCGATTGGTTTATTAACCAAAAAACCGTGTCTTCGATGTCCGATAGAGAGCGAAGCCAATTTATCTCAGTTGTAGACCAACAGCCGGTTTTCTTCAGCGCATCAATACGTGAAAACTTGGTCTTAGGAGATCGATTGATACACGACTCCGTGATTCTCAAGCTCCTCGATATGCTTGGACTTTCTGCACTTATCGAACAACTTCCTAATGGTTTGTATTGCAGTATGGATGAAACCGAACGCAATTTTAGTGGAGGGGAACTACAACGGTTAGCCATCGCTCGTGCCATGCTGGTATGCCCTGTCATTCTGGTTTTAGACGAAGCGACTTCCCATCTAGATAAAGTAACGGAAAATCGTGTTCTAGAAGCAATACGTAAATATGCACCGCAGCAAATCCAATTGGTCATCAGTCATGGTCCAGAAGCACTAACCATCGCTAACCGAGCGTTTTCATTATCACACGGTCAACTTAAAGAAATTGACATTGAGGAGGCTGTCTGTGCGTAACACGCTCAAGCTACTCGATCACGCTGATATCAATCCAAAAACGTTTTTGGTTGGTATTGCAGGTAAGGTACTCAGTGAGACCCTGCCATTAATTTGTTGGCTACTGGTATTCGGAGCCCTTACCAAAACATTGTTACTTCCTCTTGAAGCCCTATTCGCAATTTCACTTATCACGGTTGTCGTTCAGTGGCGGTTAGGGCAATCCGCCAAACAGAGCTTCTTAGGCGCTTATGACATTACCCACCAACTGAGAAAAGTACTACTACATGACATTCGCAGCCAACCGTTTTCCAAGATAGTAGGTCAAGGTCTGGGAGAGCGCATTAAGCTAATCACTCGTGACTTAAAAGCATTCGAAGACATTTTTAGCCACTTAATTGCTGACTTGGTCTCGGCTCTAGTGGTTCCGTTCGCGATGCTTTGTGTAATGCTATTTTGCTCACCTTACCTTGCTTCACTTATGCTGATTGTTATGGTGAATGCGAGCCTATTATTGTGGAAATTCGAAGATGATTTTTCCAAAAAAGCACAGCGCCATGTCGATAAAAACGCTTCTTGCACCAACAAGTTGCTCGAATACATTGCTTGTTTACCCACGCTAAAACGCTTTGGTCGTAGTGAAGTATTAGCGACGCCACTTAGTCAAGAATTAGCTGACTTGCGCAAAACAGGGTTAGGGGTTGAATGGGCTGGAGGAATAGGCGTTATTTTAGCAAGCTTGCTGCTTGAGCTTTCTATTCCAATGGTCGCAGGTCTTGGTGCTTACCTAAATAGTATTGGCAACCTTACTATCGGGGAGTGGTTAGTTTCGATCATTTCTGCGGTTGCTTGTATCCGACCATTTGTGCGAATGGCCATTTTCTCTACGTTGTTGAGATACATGACAAAATCTGCAGATCGCTTGTATTTCTTGAGTCAAGAGCCACAACAACCTGTGCATGGTGTTCAAGCGCATCATCACGATATCGAATTCAAAGCGGTTGAGTTAACTCTGGATGGCAACACCATTCTTAAAGACATCAATTTGCAGGTTCCATATGGTCAACATATTGCGCTTGTTGGTACTAGTGGAGCAGGAAAAACCACGCTGTTGGACTTGCTCGCGGCATTCCATATTCCAACTCACGGGACAGTAAAAATTGGAGGCAGTACGGTAGAAGCTACTGGGACAATGTACTGGTATCAGCACATCTCCTACGTAACCCAAAATGTGCAATTGTTCGCAGGGACGTTAAAAGACAACTTGCTCATCGCCAAAACAGACGCAAGCCTTCAAGAATTGGAGACAGCAATCACAACCGCAGGACTTGATGAGTTGCTCGCCCGCTTGCCACAAGGGCTAAACACCGAAATAAATGAGAATGGCAAGGATTTATCGGGTGGAGAACGTCAACGCTTGTCCCTCGCAAGAGCGTTACTCCATGATGCGCCAATTGTGTTGCTCGATGAGTTTACATCTGCTCTCGACCACCCAAAGCAACAGGAAATACTGCAAAGCATTACCGAGAGTTTTGCATCTAAAACCATGATCACAATAGCGCATCGTTTGGACACCATTGCTGATGCCGATTGCATCTATTTGATGAGCCAAGGTCGCATTGATGATTTTGGCTCGCACGAGCAATTAATCACAACCTCTTCGCACTACCAGTCTCTGTGGGAAGCTCAACATAATAATTAAAACGCCAGCGCTGTGAGTAGTGCTAACTTATTCAGATTCAAGGAAAACAGTATGTACAATATATCTTCGCCACGCACCGTTATTGCTAGCGCTATTCTGACTATTATGGGCTCTTCATATTCTTATGCTGAAGAAATTCTGCCAGTAATGGAAGTGGTTGTTGTTGAGGCGACTAAATTCGATACTCCCTTAACACAAGTGAATAACTCTGTTGTAGTCAAAACAGGAGAGGAGCTCGAAAAAGCAGGTATCTATCAAGTAAAAGATCTGGAGATGGTGTTTCCTGGGTTACTCATACAAACTCGCGGGAATCGAACTTACGCCAACACCACCGTGCGTGGGATTAGTTCACCAGACTATTACTCTCCTGCCGTAAGTATTTATGTGGATGGTATCCTTCAGGATAATGCTTTTGTTACTCAGCCGCTTATTAACGTAGAAAAAGTTGAATTGCTGCGCGGCCCGCAAGGGACACTTTATGGTGGTAACGCGCAAGGCGGTGTAATTAACATCGTAACTCGTCGTGAAGTTGATTCCACAGAAGTTAAGACTTCAGCTTTATATTCTAATTTAAGCCAGCAAATTGATACTGTCGTATCTACCCGTTTATCAGACTCTCTTTCTGCGGATATTGCCGCCAGATACGTCTACGATGAAGGTGATATTAAGCATGCCGCTAGTGAAAAAAAAGACGCAAACGATGCGGATGAAAAATCGGTAAAAGTTCGACTTCATTACTTACCAAACGACTCCAAACTTAGCGCAACCCTATCTATTTCGACCGATAAACTTGATAGTCATGAAGAATGGTACCTCACTGAACGTGAACATGATTCTGGCGTAAAAGATGCGCCTATTTCTAAACTGAAGCGAGACGTAAATACTTTTGCTTTAAATCTTGGTTACGATTTAGGTTCATCACAAATCACGAGTATCACCGCTTATCAAACACGCGAAATAGATCGGAAATATGTATATGGCAACTACCAAGAAGATCAAAATAAGTTCAGCCAAGAATTGCGGTTAAATCAACAATACAATGATCGTTTTAGCTATGTACTCGGTGGCTACTTGGAATCTCGCCGTTTAGACGTTTCGGCAAACAGTGCACGAAACAAGTTGGATTATGACACTTACGCGTTGTTTGGGCAGGCAAACTACCAATTCGTACCACAGTGGGACTTAACGCTTGGAGCTCGAGCTTCATACCTAAAAGTAAATTCTAATTTTAACGGAAACCCAGCATGGGGGATTAACCCTTTTAACAAAGAGCAGACAGAATCGACTGTCTCGCCAAAAGCCGCAATTGGTTGGCAAGCGAATGAGCAAACTCGAATTTATGCATCGGTAACAAGTGGTTACCGCCCAGGGGGATACAACGTCGTCCCGTTAAGTAATGCAGATGCAAATGGTTATGATGCTGAAAATTCACTTAATGGTGAACTGGGGTGGCGCACCAGTTTTGCGAATTAAAAAGTCGATTTTAGTGGTGCATTGTACTGGATCAAAACGGAAGATATTCAGCTATATACTGGTACACCTGGCAATCAGACTCTCAAAAATATGGGGGAGGCTGTGAGCAAAGGTATTGAAACCGAGCTGGCATTTTACCTAACCGACGATCTCACGATAACCGCAGCGGGGACTTATGGACGTTCAACATTTGAATCAAACAATAGTACATTTGAAGGCAATCGACTGCCATATGCACCGGACACGACAGTAACATTTGGCTTCAACTATTACTTGCCAGTAACGGGAGTCCAAGGGGATATTTCGATCAATTCTCAAGCTCGCTATAATTCCAAGATTCACTTTAACGAAGCCAATTCACTATCGCAAAGCGCGTACACTTTGGTCGATTTATCAATTAACTATGACTATAACCAAGACCTGTCTATTTCGCTCTTTAGCAACAATATCACAGACAAAGAATACACCACCTACGCGTTCTCTTACGGACAAACCTACAGTAATTACGGTACTGGTAGAGAGAGCGGTGTGAAAGCGAAATATGAGTGGTAGTGAAGCACATGGTTAGTACTCAAAGAATCAAACTCAAACCGTTGCTCGCCGTGTTGGCGAGCGTTTACACCATTCAAAGCCTGGTGAGTATGTTTACGCTACAAGGTTTACCCGCGGTCATGAAATATGAGGGATTAAATACCTCCCAAATAGGGTTGTTCTACCTTGCGATGCTTCCTTGGGTTGCTAAATTTTTGTGGTCACCTTGGATTGAACGACAACGAAAAAAGGAGGGGAGCTTAAAAAATCACGCCGTTATTATCTTTGGTTCTCAACTGGTCTTGATTGCCATACTCGCCGCCCTTTGCATTATGGGGACTATAGAGAGTCAAATGACGCTCTTTGTTGGTGTATTTGTTATCAGCCTCTTTTCTAGCTTCGCCGATATCGCTACCGATGGTCTCGCGATTGATCAGTTGGAAGCAAAGAAAAGGTATTTAGGTAACGTAATGCAAGTTGGGGGATCGTATCTTGGTGCGGTTTTTGGTGGAGGGCTATTTATCTATGTTACTGCGCTGTTCGATTGGCAAACAGCACTGTTTGGTCTGGCTTTACTGACTTTATTATTCAGCATACCAACGCTTTCTTTGTTTTTTAATAGCCATAATCAACAGTACGTAACAGCAATACAGCCTTCTCTAAAAGCCTCATTTTCTAATCCTAAAGTTAGGCTTGGATTGATATTTGTTACCTTGTCACAACTTGGTACTCGAGGGGGGCTATCAATGATGGATGATGCCCTTCTTGGTTGATAGTGGTATACAGCTAGAAAACTTGGGGCTTTTGGTTATCGGCGGCGGTGTTATTACTGGTTTGATTGGCGTTGTTTTAGGTGGGTGGCTGATCAAAAAAAGTAATGCACTCAAAGTCCTACTGCTGATGACCAGTTTTGAGGTCATAGCTTTTAGCTTTTATCTAGCATACGATCTAAATATCACTGGATTGGGGGGGGTAATCGCAGGCGTTTACGTAGTAAATGGTATCATTACTTCAGCGAAATTTGTCGCGCTTTACACTTTGATGATGGATTTTGCCGCAGGTAATCAGTCAGGTGTGAACTTCTCACTTTTTCAATCTATGGATATGTTTATAGCAATAGTGATGGCAATCGCGTGTGGCGTGTTAATTGACTCCTTGGGATATTCGGCACACTTTGAATTGATGCTCACCTTTAGCCTACTCGCAATATGCTTAATCCCTGTATTAAAACCAACCGGGAAGACAAACCTTGCTTCGCAAACCTAATCAAAGCTTTATCGTCAAAGGAGTCCAATTTTGAAAAGGGCTCTTTTCTCTGGCTGATCTACTTAGTTTAAAAATTAATATAAATGATACCTATTATCATTTATATTAATTGCTCTGGGGAGATGCTCACAAGAAACGACGAGGCTGTAAGAATGAGTAATATCGTGAAGAGCTTAAGCTTAGTTAGCGGCTTAGAGGGAACGCTTGATGTTGTAGCTCTCGATGATGGTGTGAATGCCTACATAGTTAACTGTAAAGCGACAATGGACATTCAATTCAACGACCCAGCAGCATCTTTTGCTTCTCGATGTATTGCATCGCTTTTGCTTGAACCTGAACCAGTCAACCCAATTGAATTAGCCGAAGGAGGTCGAATTGAGAACATTCGAATCCACTTCCCGTTACACCATAGCTTGACTAGGGCGTGTTGATCTTTGCTGTACATTTCGCGTTCAACAATACATCGGT